>JAGZWL010000017.1:0-17674 GCA_018378955.1 Atopobium sp.
AATCACCTTTCTAAGCTGGTAAACACTCTTGTTGCAAACGGGATGGGTGTGCTTGAGATTTCTCATTCTTTTGAGTCTTTACCTGGGGCTGACCAGGTACTTGTTTTGGAGAAAGGTCAGCTAGTTTGGACGGGCACTCCTACAGAGTTTCTCTCAGACGCAGATATAATTGCGCGCGCCGGGTTTGATGACGCGCTCACGGCAACAGCTCATGTAGCAGCGCAGGCTGGCTATCAGTTTGATGAGCCTCTTAACGCATCAGAGTTTGTTGCGTTTCTTGTTCAGAACAACCTTGCGTTTGACGCTTTGGACACCCTTGTGTATCAGCGTGCTCTTGAGGTAGTGCGGGCAAATAACTATGACGGAATTCAAGCGCTTGGAGAGGCTCACGAGCTGGCAGTTTGTGGCGTTTCTCATACGTTTGACAAGCCAGTTTTGCATGACGTAACGCTTTCTTCTACAGGGGAGCTTACCGTTTTGGTGGGCGCTTCTGGTTCTGGAAAAACAACCTGCGCCCGAATAGCTGCTGGCCTTATTGAGGCTGATACCGGACATGCAACAATTGATTCACGACTGGTAAGTCCTGGAGATGTCGGCATATGTTTCCAGCGCCCTCAAGATCAGCTTTTTGCCCAAACTGTTGCTGAAGATATTGCGTTTGGTCCAACTAACAAGGGTTTCTCGCCAGATGATGTTGAGGCGCTTGTTGCGTATGCGGCAGAACGTGTTGGTTTGGATCAGCAGGTCATGGATGCATCTCCGCTGACGCTTTCTGGAGGTCAGACTCGCCGTGCGGCTCTTGCGGGAACACTGGCCTGTGCAACGTACGCGGTTGTGTTTGACGAGGCAACATCTGGGCTTGATGGCAAGGCGCGCTCTCAGGTGCTGCATCTTGCTCGTGAGCTGGCAAACGAGGGCAAGGCAGTTCTTGCAATCACACATGACGTAAGCGAATGGCTTCCTTTTGCTGACAGAGTAGTGTTTCTCGAGAAGGGCCGTGTTGTTGCAGATGTCGACGTACAAGAAGCACAGACAACCCCAGAGCTATACGAGGCTGCGCAGCTTGACTGCCCGCTGTTTGTAAGCGTGCTGCATGAGCTTTTGGAGGCCTGCTATGTCTAAGTGCCCCTGTGCTCTGCTTAAGCGCATCTCGCTTACTTCGTTGACAGCGCAGACCAAAATCATTGCCACCCTTGTGGGAATTGTTGCTCTTTTCTCTGTGCAGCAGCCACTTGCCTTTGCTGCGTTTGCTTTGATTTGTGTGGGTCTTCTTTGGAGCGCTCGTGTAAGCTTGCCTGAGTTTTTGCGTGTAGCAAAGCCTGCGGCTTTTGTTTTGCTCCTTTCATTTGTGGCCAATACGCTGGTGTTTATTGGACACCCCGATATCATTTTCTCTGGATCAGTTGGACTTTCTGTGGCAGGCTTTTACAGGAGTACCGTGGCTATTGCTCGCGTATTGCTTGCCCTAGCACTGGTTTTATCGGTAGCGTCAACAACTACACCCACGCAGCTTGCTGACGGCTTTTCTGTACTGTTGATGCCTTTGCGCCTTATCCGTGTTGACGTTGACGGCCTGAGTATTGCGCTCTCAATTGCACTGCGAGCAATTCCCCTTACCCTAGAAGAGCTCGACAGAATTAGGGCAGCTCAGAGGGCTCGTGGATTCAATTTTGAATCGGGCAGTATTGTTGAGCGCATCAAAAAGTGGTTTACGCTTCTGGTGCCGCTCACCGTATCGCTCTTTCAGCGAGCCGATCAGATGGCGCAAACCATGACGGATCGCTGTCTTGGCGCTGCAAAACGTACGCGTATCTCCGCAAAAATGCAGCTTGTAGACTGGGTTGTGCTGCTGCTCTGGTCTGCCGCGTGCTTTGGGCTTGCAACGCTGTAGCGGGCCTGCGACGCTGTAGCGAGCTTGCAACGCTGTAGCGCTGGCGTTTGTCGCCACGTAGCGTGCGCTTTCTTTGACCCTACGATACAATCACTTTGTTGCACCAAAAGTCTTTTCAGGGAGCTTCATGAACTCAGAAACGTCACAGAACAATGCATCAAACTGCAACGTTTATGCATTCGAGGAGTCTTCTGCTGAGCTATCAGCTGCTGAGACTCTCACAGACGCTTCTGCCGAGCCTGAAGCTACGCTTGTCATCAAGCTGGGTTATCGCGGCGCTGCCTTCTGCGGCTTTGCTGAGCAGCCAACCCAGCGCACCGTGGCAGGAGACCTTCGTCGCGCGCTTCAGACCGTTTTGCGTAGAGAGGTTGAGCTCACCTGCGCGGGCAGAACCGACGCCGGCGTACATGCCCAGGCTCAGTACGTAAGCCTTCCCGTATACGGCTCTGAGCTGGCGCTGTCTGGCGAGAAACTCGTCCGCTCGCTTACCGCTCTGACCGACGATGACATCTCTATCCGACAACTCTTCTGCGCCCCACAGGGTTTCTCGGCACGCTTTGATGCCCAGGCTCGCTCGTACCGCTATCGCATTTGTGCAGATAGCGCTCGTCCCGTGCTGGGCTGGGACCACGTGTGGTGGTACAACGGTCACTTGGATGCAGAGCTTATGGACAAGGCGGCGCAGGCGCTGGTGGGAGAGCACGATTTCAAGAGCTTCTGCAAGGCAATTTCTGCCGAGGGCAAGCCAACGCATCGTTTTGTGGAGCGCCTTACGGTAGAAGAAATTGAAGAGGCTAGCGAGAAACTCATTGCAGTTGATATCACGGGCAATGCCTTCTTGCATAACATGGTGCGCACGATTGTGGGTACGCTGGTTGAGATTGGCCGCGGTCACAGACCTGTTGAATGGATCGACGAGGTTCTAGCTGCTCAGAACAGAATTGCTGCTGGCAGTTGTGCACCAGCTCAGGGACTCACGTTTGTAAACGTTCGCTATCCAGAGGGTGTTTTGCAACCCTGGTAGCGCTTTCGGCTCTTTGATCGCCTCGGTTTCTGAGCGCCAATCCGGCTTCATCGGTCTTCTCGCGCCGTTTACGAAGTCTTTTCTACCACTTGTATTGTGTGCGGTGGTTTCCCTCGCAAAGAAATAGCATCATAGAAGAGAGCGTCTTTTTTAGGAGCTCTTGCAGAACTGATGAACAGTGAGGCAGGGAGCCAGTATGTTTAGGAAAAGAGAAAGATTTGAGCGCAGCGATGTTCCGCGTGAGAATCCCTATACCAACGTAATCGGCCTTGCTGTTGTTGCCATTGTTGCTGTTCTTGTAGGCATTGTTGTTGTAACTCTTTGGGATCGCGCGCAGCTTGAGTCTCACCTGGGAGATCATGGGCTTAACAAGGCTATAAAGAGCCAAAGTGTTTCAGGCAATCCGGATGGCACTACACAATCTGATGATGACTTTCTTACCTATGCCGTTATCAGCACAAATTCGCTTAAGGCAGGGGAGTCGACGCTTCAGTCTATACGGCTTTTGGTCATTGATCGCACGCAGGGAACCGGACATATAGTGTCTATTCCTACTGATGTGTATGCAGAAGTAGACTCAAACGCTAAAACACTGGCAGATATTTACAAAGATGACGGTCAGAGCGCTTTTGTTAGCGCACTTGCTTCTGTCACCAACATCAAGATTACGCACGTTATCATTGCCACAGATGATGTGTGGGAGAAAATCTCGGCACTTTCTGGTTCGGGCGCTCGTTCACTGGTAAGTAATGCTTCTAGTTTGTTGTCTTCAATGATTACCGATATGAAGCCCAATCAGCTTCTTGAGCTTGTAGAGATTGTGCAGCCAATTGGCGTGTCTAATCTTGAGCATGATGAAGCTCCTGTTGTTGAAGGTTCAAGTGGCACTACCGTTGACCCTACGGCCTTAGGAAAGCTTGTTGGCATGCTCGTATAGACGTTATGGGCGTTGTGTGTAGCCCGTCTCCACAAAACAGGTCAGATGTCCACATAACAGCAGTTAAACACGTTATGTGGAGAGATTTTGATAGAATAAAAATGTCTTTTTAATTCACTTTTTACGGGTAAACTGGTATCTAAAAATTAGGACCAGTTTGGGGGATGTGGAATGCACGAGCGCTCATACAATCCACATATGATTTCGGTTCTCATGGCTGCTGATAATGATGCTGATGCTATTAGAACGGTAATTAGGCAACTGCAAGAGCAAACCTACCCTCATTGGGAGCTCATCATTGTTGATAACAGCTCTGACCCTCAGATTGCTCGCATGTTGGATAACCTTGCTAATCAAGAGCCTCGTTTAGATGTCCTGTTCCAGTCGGGCATTAGCCATTTTGTTGCGCTTGAGATTGCTCAGGGTCGAGCTCGTGGAGCTTATACGCTTACTACTGAGCCTTCTTATAGGTTTAATCCCCATGTTTTGCAGAAGCTCTATGCTGCAGCTACTGCCCTCGGTCCTGTTGGTTCACCTAAAGCGGCAGATATTGTTATTGCGCACATGAAAAATGCCAATTCACCTATGGAGTGCAAAAAGGCTTTTGGTGCAAAGGCTTCTGCGTTGTCGCAGGTATTTGAGGAGTCACAGCTTCCTTATTTGACGTCTATGAGCGGAAAGTTGTGCTCAACGCGTATTTTGACCGATATCAAACATGAGCCAGAGACTGATGGCGAATGCAATTTTGTAGGTTACTGTTTTGAGATTGCAAAAAATATCACGTATGCTCCTGAGGCAATTTTTGTAGATGTACCAGCAGATTCTTCTAAGAAAGAAGAAACCATTACTGCCGCTATGGATAAACTTACCCAAGAGCGTCAGGCACTTGGTGCCCTTGCCAAGCATCTTGGCTTTGCAAACTCCAAGAAAGTTCAAAAGTTGATTAGTCGTTATCTGATCAGCAAGCTTCTTAAGAACATGTATCCCGTTTTTAACGGGGAGTCTCAGCTTAGCCATGAGGAGAAAGAAAATCTGATTGTTAAGATTCTTTCTAATCCCGTAGCTCATCTGATTGTTACTGAAGCAACTTCTCCGCGATTGGTTACTCACGCCTTGCTTGGTGCCATTTTGTCTACCACAGTGCAGGCACGCTATGCCTATGCACGAAGAGCTGTATGGTACGCACGCTTTATGCGCATACCACTTGCGTAAGTAATTTTGTGTAAGGTCAGCCAGTATTTGACCGCTTGATGTCGCCGGCCTTAGCGCCTATCCATAAGCGATTTGAACGTCTGTGCAATGCCGTCATTTTTGACGCGGAAAAATCCCTCTTTGGCTAGATATGCATAGCGAGCAAACTTGTCATCTTTTGGCAAAGCAATATCTCTTACTTGCGCAAAGAGTGCCTTTCCTGTGCTCGAGATTGCGGGGTTTTCAAACACGCGCTTTGCATCCATGCGCCCAAAGCTCTTGGCGAGAAGATCGCGCACTTCTGAGTCAATCTGACCTGCAGTATCATGTTCTTCTCGCCAGATAAGTGCGTCTTTTGTAAGCAGCGCGTAGTTGATGCCGCGCAGCGTGAGTGCATTGAGTACTACGTCTGAGGTGATGTTGCGTGCGTCCACAACGTCCATCATGTCATTCCAACGCTCAAGCGGAATTTTGGGCTGACGCTGCGCAAAGGTTGCCGCTTCTGCATAGCCATTCTCGCGATAGTTATAAAGCGCTGAGTCTGTGTACACCAAGCGGGCTCCACAGCAATGTGAGGCAATAAGGAAGGGGTTGTCTACCCAGCCTGCACCAGGGACTTCTTTGAAGCTGATGTTGTTCTGGGTCAAGAATTCTTTGCGATAGAGTGCCGTCCAAATGGCAGGATGGTGCAACAGAAGCTGAGCCATCTGGTCAATAGAACAGGGCTGCTGCTTGGGCTTGACGCGGCCCTTATAAGCGCAGGGAATCCTGTGCTCGGTAAAACCATCGCCATTTTTTACCTGAGCTTTTACTCCCGCACGGCCATTTTTCTGATTGCCAAATACGCGCCAATAGGCAGAGCGGGCAATATCTACCTGGCTTTCTCCACCGTTTGCCTGGATAAGATCAACAAGCTCTTGAACCATGGTTGGCTCAAGGTAATCGTCAGGCTCAACAATACCCACCCATGAGCTGTGAGCTGCGGCAATGCCACGATTACATGTTTTTCCGTAACCTTCATTTTCTTTGTCGATGATGACAATGCGACCATCGCGGGCAGCGTATGCTTCCAAAAGAGTTAAAGACGAGTCAGTTGAGCCATCGTTTAGGCAGATAATCTCCAGGTTTGTGTAGCTCTGTGATTGAATACTTGCCAGGCATTGCTCCAGATAGTCTGCAACGTTGTATATGGGCACAACAAGAGAAACCAAAGGTTGGTGGTTTTGAGTGTGACTCATCTAAACTCCTTTTGATTGCTGCTTTATACTATATAGGCATCAACTCACTCACGAAGTCACATTTTGAGGAAATATGAAGCGCACCGCCCTTGTCATAGTCACCTTTAAACGCCAGGAACTTCTTTCCAACCTGCTCAATTCCATTACGCAGCTCACGCAGGCACCATGGCGCATCATTGTTGTGGACAACGAAAACTCCTCTATGACAGCCTCGCTTGTGTCGGAGTTTTCGGAGAAGGTCAAAACCACGTGGGGAGAAACCACTGATGATCCCGACGCTCACGGTGGCACTAATCGCGTGTGTTACGTTCCTATGGAGCAAAACACCGGAGGCTCCGGCGGCTTCTCTGAGGGTGTGCGCGTAGGTTATGAGCTGGGCGCCGAGTGGTTCTGGATTATGGACGATGACGTAGCTGTGCTGCCTGATGGTCTTGATAAGCTTGACGCATGGTCAGATAAGGCTGAGGTTATCCAAGGTCAGCGCTACGACTTTGATGGTGGTCCTTTCTTCTGGCAGTATCGTTTTAGTACCGCTTTGGGCATCTATAATCCGCTGGCAAAGGCTGGTTTTGATGGCGTTGCGTACCGCGAATGTAATGTTATGTGCTTTGAGGGTGCCTGCTTTAAGCGCTCTGTAGTGCAGAAGATTGGCCTGCCTGATGCGCGTTTCTTTATCTATTGGGACGATGCTCTGTATGGCTATTTGGCCAGTAAGGTAACGCAGCCTATTTTGATTCCAGACTTTGTTCTTTCAAGATGTCGAGAAGTTCCTGGTCAGAGCATTGGCTCTGTACGTCAACTCAATTCAACCTCTGACATGACACGATATTACATCACACGTAACCGCGGCTATATTGCCCGTTACTTCCAGGTTCACGGTGATTACAATCCTGTGCTCTTTGGTGTTGGCACTGCGCTGACCTTTGCAAAAGAGATTATTCGACTCATTTTGGTAGATAGAGCGCACTTCTCGTCTGGTCTTTCTCGCCTAATAAAGGGCTGGAAGGATGCACGTCTTATCTATAAAGACGCAACTTGGCGTCCGCAACCTCCACTAGACTAGCCACCAAAGCCGACATTTTGTGTCGGCTTTTTTAGTCCCCAAACGCTCAACAAAAGTGAGCGCTGAGGGGTGAATTGTGGCGCATTTGTGAAAGGCGACGAATGCCTACTTACAAAAAATCGAATTATTTTTTGACCATTAATAAATTTTGTAATTAGCGAAGTTTCTAGCTAATTTTCTACCTGCAGAGATATTGGTCGCCGCAACGTGTCAATACATAATTTTGTATTCGTGTGGAAATTTCACAATATATTGTTATAGTTCTCGAACCCAAACACTATAAGTTGTGGCATAGTAGTTTCCATCACACAAGCGGGTTCCCAACTACTTCGCTTAGGCAAAAGCTTAGGAACCGCAGTGATAATCCAATTAAACACGCATGAAAGCGTTGCTTTCACCAACGTTTGTTCAAGGAGTTTGCACATGAAGATTATCAAGCGCAATGGCTCAGAGGTCACCTTCGAGGTTGAGAAGATTGTTAACGCAATCGCTAAGGCTAACGCAGAGGTCCCTGAGGATCAGCGCCTGACTGAGCGTGAGATTCAGTTTGCTTCCCTCAACGTTACCGATGAGTGTGAGAAGGCTGGACACACCGTCACCGTCGAGGAGGTCCAGGACCTTGTCGAGGATCAGCTCATGGCTCTTGACCGCTTTGAGGTTGCTCGTAAGTACATCATTTACCGCTACATCCAGAACCAGAAGCGTCATAAGAACACCACCGATGACAAGATTCTGTCTCTGATTGAGTGCAACAACGAGGAAGTCAAGCAGGAGAACTCCAACAAGAACCCTACCGTTGTTTCCGTTCAGCGTGACTACATGGCTGGTGAGGTTTCTAAGGACCTCGTTCAGCGTGAGCTCCTTCCAGAGGACATTGTTGCTGCTCACAACGAGGGTCTCATCCACTTCCACGATTCCGATTACTTTGCACAGCACATGCACAACTGTGACCTCATCAACCTTGATGACATGCTGCAAAACGGCACTGTTATCTCTGGTACTCTGATTGAGCGTCCACACAGCTTCTCCACTGCATGCAACATTGCAACTCAGATTATTGCTCAGGTAGCATCCTGCCAGTACGGTGGTCAGTCCATCTCTCTGGCTCACCTTGCTCCTTTTGTTGATGTTTCTCGTAAGAAGATTCGCAAGACCGTTATGGAGGAGATGAACTCCGTCGGTGTTGAGCTCTCTGCTGAGCAGCTCAACGAGATGGTTGAGAAGCGCCTTCGCGATGAGGTTTCTCGTGGCGTTCAGACCATTCAGTACCAGGTTGTCACCTTGATGACCACCAACGGTCAGGCTCCTTTCATCACCGTCTTCATGTATCTCAACGAGGCAAAGAATGAGCAGGAGAAGCAGGACCTTGCACTCATCATTGAGGAGATGCTCCGTCAGCGTTACCAGGGCGTAAAGAACGAGGAGGGTGTCTGGATTACTCCTGCATTCCCTAAGCTCATCTACGTTCTTGAAGAGGACAACGTTTACGAGGATTCCAAGTACTACTACCTCACTCAGATGGCTGCAAAGTGCACCGCTCGCCGTCTTGTTCCTGACTACATCTCTGAGAAGAAGATGAAGGAGTACAAGCTTTCTAAGGGCGAGAAGGAAGGCGAGGGCGATACCTTCACCTGCATGGGCTGCCGTTCCTTCCTGACTCCAGACCGTTCTGGTAATGGCTTCAACAACGTTGCTCGCGCAAAGAACTATGAGCCAAACAAGCCTAAGTACTATGGCCGCTTCAACCAGGGCGTTGTAACTATCAACCTTCCTGACGTTGCTCTTTCTGCTGGTCGCGATATGGACAAGTTCTGGAAGATCTTTGATGAGCGTCTTGAGCTTTGCCACCGCGCACTTCGCGCTCGTCACGATCGCCTGAAGGGCACCCTGTCTGATGCTGCTCCTATTCTTTGGCAGTACGGCGCACTTGCTCGTCTGGACAAGGGTGAGGTCATCGATCCACTGCTCTACGGCGGATACTCCACCATTTCCCTTGGTTATGCAGGTCTGTATGAGTGCGTTAAGGCTATGACTGGTCACAGCCACACCGATAAAGAGGCAACTCCATTTGCTCTCCAGGTTATGCAGCACATGAACGATAAGTGCACCGAGTGGAAGGAAGCAGAGGATATCGATTACTCCCTCTACGGAACTCCTCTCGAGTCCACCACCTACAAGTTTGCTAAGGCACTTCAGCGTCGCTTTGGTGTTATCCCTGGCATCACTGATAAGGGTTACATCACCAACAGCTACCACGTCCACGTTGCAGAAGAGATTGACGCATTCCAGAAGCTTCAGTTTGAGTCTGAGTTCCAGCGTCTTTCCCCAGGTGGAGCAATCTCTTACGTTGAGGTTCCTAACATGCAGGACAACATCGAGGCTGTCCTCAGCGTCATGCAGTTCATCTACGACCATATCATGTATGCAGAGCTCAACACCAAGTCTGACTTCTGCCAGGAGTGCGGTTATGACGGTGAGATTCAGATTGTTGAGGAGGACGGCAAGCTGGTTTGGGAGTGCCCACACTGCGGCAACCGTGACCAGACCAAGATGAACGTTGCTCGTCGTACCTGCGGCTACATTGGTACCCAGTTCTGGAACCAGGGTCGTACCCAGGAGATTAAGGACCGCGTCCTTCACCTCTAAGTTTTAAGTACTAGACAAACGAGCAGAAGAGCGCCTTAGCCCTTCTGCTCGTTTTTATTATCTCTATCAGGTAACATCCACAATATGCGGAAGTTACCCATCAAAGGTTATGTATGAACTATTCAAATATTAAGTTTTCAGACATTGCAAACGGTGTTGGCGTAAGAACAACTCTGTTTGTTTCAGGTTGTCGCCTGCACTGTGAAGGCTGCTTTAATTACGAGGCATGGGACTTCAAGAGCGGAGGAGAGTTTACTCCAGAAGTTGAGCAAGAGATTATTGATTCGCTTGCACCTGTCTATATCAACGGTCTTTCTATCCTTGGCGGAGAGCCTTTTGAGCCAGAAAACCAAGAAGGTCTTGTTGAATTTGTCGAGAAGGTCAGAGCTACCTATCCTCAAAAGAGCATTTGGATGTATTCAGGTCACACTTGGGATCAACTGACCGAGGGAAAGTGGCACACAGAGTACACTGACCGCATTCTGTCTTGTATAGACGTCTTGGTAGATGGTCCATGGGTTCAGAGTCTTCATGACATTACGCTGCGTTTTAGAGGCTCTTCCAATCAGCGTCTTATTGATGTTCCTAAAACACTGGCTTCAGGAGAGGTTACCCTTTGGTCCGATGGGCTAATGCTAAGCTCTCGAGAGATGTAAAAGCTGCTTATCGCATTCAAAAAGCCCGCGTCTGCGGGCTTTTTGTTTAGGGTCGTGTTGTATAGAGAGCTTTAGTTTTCTGAAGAAGTTTGGGGCTCTGCGGGTTTCTCGCCAAGCTCGCTGATAAAGATAGCAACAAAGATAACAATGAAGCCCAGGAAAATTGTAGGGGTAATAACTTCGGCAAGGAAGATCACGCCAAAAACTGCTGCAAAAATACTGTCCAGAGAAATTATTAGTGAGGCCTGAACAGGAGTAACTGACTTCTGTGCGCGGTTCTGCAAAACACCAGTCAGTGCGGTTGCAATAAGAGTGATGTAGGCGAGGGCAACCCAGGCATTTATGGGCAGTGCCGCAAAATTGGGAACCGTTTCAAAGCAAAGCGCGTAGGCAAGGCAGGGAAGGGCGCTCACGCCAAGCTGCACCACCGTAAGTGTGATGATGTCGTATTTGTGAGCAAGCTCGGCAGTAAGCACAAAAACGAAGGCAAAAATAATGGCTGAGAGCAATGTCATCTGCTCGCCCAAGCCAAACGAGAACGAAAAATCAGTGCCCAGTGAGATAAGACCAATGCCAGCTACGCATAAAAAGGCTGCAAAGATACTGGTTCCATGAGGTTTTTTCTTTGCAATGAGCCAGTTTACAAACGGAATCATCGCGCAATAAATTGATGCAATAAAAGCAGCTTTACCTGCAGTGGTATAAGCAAGAGCTCCATTTTGGAACAGAAATCCTAGACCGTTAAGAACGCCTAAGAGCACGCCGTATTTGATATGTGTGACATTCAAGTGTTCTTTAAGTTTTTTTCTAAAGATGATGGCAACAATACCTACGGCAAAGACAAAACGTAAGGTCATAAGCCAAGCTGCCGAGATATAACTAATTGCATCTTTGATAACGACAAATGACCCGCCCCAGATAAGTGCGCAGATAAGAAGAGCAAACTTCCATACAAGCGTAGAAGAAGTATCTAGTGTGAGTCCGGAAGAGTTTCTAGTAGAAAGATCTGATGATGCCACGCGCTATCCATTCCCGTCGAAGGTAAAAGTTAAGGTATAGGTAGTGTTCTGAGAAAATCAAACGCGTGCAAGTATACGTGATTTTGCACTTGAAGGACCCCACAAGCAGCATAAAAATGAGATTAGAAGTATACTCACATCTGCAAGAAAAATAAGTGTGTGCGATTGTTTTTATGCAAGAAGATATTTCAAGGAGACTTGTATGTCCAACTACGTTCTGACCTGTTGCTCTACGGCCGATGTAAGCGAGAAGTACCTTCAGTCACGAGATGTGAAATACGTATATTTCAACTACGAACTTGATGGTGTTCAGTGCAAGGATGACTTTGGTCGCACTAATACACCAGCTGATCTCTATAAAAAGATGCTTGCAGGTGCTGAGTGCCGCACTTCACAGGTATCAATTGGTGAATATATGGCCTTCTGGCGTCCTTTCCTGGAGGAGGGCAAAGACGTTCTTCATGTTTCGTTGAGTTCGGGCGTTTCTGGAACGTATGAGTCTGCTTGCCAGGCAAAGGTTGAGATTGAGCAGGAGTTCCCAGACAGAAAGATTGAAGTTGTTGACTCTCTGCAGGCATCTTCTGGCTATGGTCTGCTGGTAGACGGTATTGCCGATAAGCGCGATGAGGGTCTGTCTTTTGACGAGGCAGTTGCATGGGCAAAAGAAGCACGTCATCGTGTGTATGGCTGGTTCTTCTCAACAGATTTGACCTTCTTTGTTCGTGGTGGTCGCATTTCTAAGGCAGCTGGCCTGCTTGGCGGCATGCTTAACATTTGTCCTGTTATGGATATTGAGGCTGACGGCTCTTTGGCTGTTAAAGAGAAGGCTCGTGGTAAGAAGAAAGCAATTGCTCGAGTTGTTGAGATTATGATTCAAACCGCTGAGCAGGGAAATGCTTATGCGCGTAAAGTGTTTATCTCTAATTCCGAGTGCGCTTCTGATGCTCAGGCTGTTAAAGAGCTTATTCAAGAGAAGCTTCCTCAGACAGGCGATATCAACATCTTTACTATTGGTGCAACAATTGGCGTTCATACTGGCCCTGGAACTGTTGCAACGTTCTGGTGGGGAGAAGAGCCTCGCGTTTAAGATGTTGCTCGAGTAGGTAAGAAAGGTCTTTGGTCATGGTTAATTTTGAGTACGTTGTACCTACTCAGGTGGTTTTTGGAAAAGATACTCAACTTCGTGCGGCAGAGCTTGTCTCTGCTCACGGAGGCAGCAAGGTGCTGGTGCATTTTGGTGGCAATCATGTGGTAAAGAACGGCTTGCTTGACCAGATTCATCAGCTTTTAAGCGATGCTGGAATTGCGTATGTTGACTGTGGTGGAGTTGTTCCTAACCCTCGGTTAGAGCTTGCAGAAGAAGCTGTAGAGCTGGGCAAACGCGAGGTTGTTGACTTCATTTTGGCTATCGGCGGCGGATCTGTCATGGATTCTGCTAAGGCTATTGCATATGGCTTAGCCAATGATGTCTCTCTTGAAGACCTCTATTTGCATAAGGTCAGTGTTTCAAAGGCAGTTCCTCTTGGTGTCATTTCTACTATTGCAGGAACTGGATCTGAAACCTCTGATTCTTCCGTCATGAACATTACGCTGGCTGATGGCCGTGTTCTTAAGCGTTCTTATCACCATCAGAGCGGCCGTCCTTGCTTTGCCATCATGAATCCAGAGCTCACCTATTCCGTGAGTGCTTATCAGACGGCATCAACAGGCGCCGACATCATGATGCACACCATGGAGCGTTATTTTACGCTCGAGAAGGACGTGGCACTCACTGACGAGCTAGCCGAGGGGCTCTTACGCACCGTAAAAGAAGCTGTCTTGATTGCTGTCAAAGAACCAGAGAATTACGCTGCACGTGCAGATTTGCTCTGGGCATCGTCGCTTTCTCACTGCGGACTTACCGGAACTGGTCGCGTAAGCGATTTTGCTTCTCATGCCATTGAGCATGAGCTGAGCGCAAAGTATGATGTAGCTCACGGTGCTGGTCTCACGGCTATTTGGGCAAGTTGGGCTCGCTATGTTATGAGCCAAGATCCAGAGCGCTTTGCGCAGTTTGCGGTTAATGTTTTTGGAGTTCAAAATAACTTCCATAATCCAACCGCTACAGGCCTTGCGGGAATCGAAGCTTGGAATCAGTGGTGTCATGCAATTGGTATGCCAACCTCCCTTGCCGAGCTTGGAGTAGACCCTTCGGAAGAGGACATTCTCCAGATGGCAAAAGGCACTATTGATGCTCGCGGTGGAGATCATGCGGGCAACTTTATGCAGCTTAAAACAGCAGATGTTCAACAGATTTTAAGAATGGCCCTAAAGTAAAGTTTCTCAAGGTAAATTTTGTTTCATTGCGGGTATTATTACTACATACGAAGTTACTGAGCTAAAAGCTCAAATATACGGAAGGAAGATTCATGAGCGGTTTTGTTAAGGCAGACAATGTTTTTGTAAACCAGAACGCAGCGAGCCGTAATGATGTCCTGCGTTTTATTGCCGATAAAGCATTGGAAGCTGGCGTAACTGACGATGCAGACGCTGTTTACAATGCTTTTTTGGCTCGTGAGGAAATGGGCGAGACCGGCATGACTGACGGTTTTGCAGTTCCACACGCAAAAGATGCTGCTATCAAGGACGCAGCTGTCTTTGTCTTCAAGAACAGCACCCCTCTTGAGTGGCCTTCTTTTGACGAGAAGCCCGTTGATGTTGCTATTGCACTGCTTGTTCCAGATGGAGAGGCTGGCACCACTCACATCAAGCTTCTTTCTAAGACCGCTGTTCTTCTGATGAGAGATGAGTTTAAGTCTTTGCTTCGTGGCTCTAATGATCAGGAAGTTATTGCTCAGGCTATTAACGAGGGCATTAGCGAGGAGTAGGGTTTCTCGCCAGGTCATAGGGGGCTTGACGGGTACTTTCTGTAACACTTTAACTGGGTAAAATTTTGGACACTCAAGCACAAACTTGAGTGTCCTTTTTTGTGTAAAAAGGCGTACACTTGTACTAGTTTTGTTCGAGAAGGGAGTCAGATGTTTACACCATGTACTGACAAGCGCGTTGCTGTCTTTTTTGCTGATGGTTGTGAAGAGATTGAGGGACTGAGCGTTGTTGACGTCCTGTATCGTGCAGGTATTCCCTGTGACAAAGTGTCTATCTCTGATTCCTTGAGCGTGACTTCATCTCACCAGGTTACCTTTCTAACAGACAAGCTACTTAGTCAGGTCTCGTTTGATGATTACAGCATGTTGGTGCTTCCTGGAGGTCTTCCTGGAACTACTAATCTTGAGGCTTGTGAGCCACTTATGCAGGCAGTTGATGCGTTTGCGGAAGATGGCCGTGCGCTTGCTGCAATCTGCGCTGCTCCTTCAATTTACGCTAAGCGTGGATTGCTTGCGGGTAAGAAGGCTACGTCTAATCCAGGCTTCCAGCATTTTCTTTCAGAGAATGGCGCCAATCTTTCGCAAGATGCGGTTTGTGTTGATGGTTCTTTTATTACCAGTCAGGGTGCGGGAACAGCTCTTAAGTTTGGTCTTGAGATTGTTCGTTATCTTGTAGGTAATGACGTGGCAGAAAAAGTTTCAAAAGGTATTGTGCTTATCTAAGCCATGGCACCTTCTCAAAAACAGTACCTGGTTATTGATCTAAAGAGTTTTTACGCATCAGTTGAGTGCGTTGAGCGAGGCCTTGATCCCATGAAGGCCAAGCTTGTTGTGGCTGATCTTACCAGGACAGAAAAGACAATCTGTTTGGCGGTTTCACCGGCGCTTCGTGCGTTGGGCGTCCCTGGACGTTGTCGTGTTTTTGAGATTCCTAAAAATCTTACGTACGAGGTAGCTCCTCCTCGCATGGCTCTGTATGTGGAGCGCTCTGCAGATGTGTATTCGGTGTACCTTAAATACATTGCACCGGAGGACATCCACGTTTACTCCATTGACGAGGCATTTATTGATGTAACACCGTACTTATCGCTTTATGGATGTACGGCAAGAGAGTTGGGCGAGAAGATCCGTGCAGACGTAGCAAAAACCACGGGCATTCCTGCTACCTGTGGTTTGGGTCCAAACTTGTATCTGGCAAAAATTGCGCTTGATATTACGGCAAAGCACAGCCCCAATTTCTTTGGTGAGCTTGATGAAGAATCGTACAAGCTTAAACTCTGGAACCATAAACCCTTGACTGATTTTTGGCATATTGGTGCAGGTATTCAAAAGCGCCTTGCGGCAATGAATATTCACACCATGGGACAGCTTGCTACAGCTCCTACAGAGCCTTTGTATAAAGAATTTGGTGTTGATGCAGAAATCCTTATTGATCATGCATGGGGAATTGAGCCAACTACCATTGCGGATATTAAGGCCTACAAGTCTCAAAGTCATTCTGTCTCAACGGCACAGGTCTTTGATCACAACAGAGATACAGAGGGCGCGCGTCTTATCTTTAAAGAGATGGTTGAGGCATTGACGTTAGAGCTTGTAACACAAAAACTCGTTTGCTCTTCTATTGGCATCTATATTGGCTACTCGGCAACAGAGAGCCAGATGGAAGAACTGAGGCAAACAGGAGATTATAGAAGCTGGAGAAGACATATTCCCTCCAGTAGTGGCACTAAGAAGCTCTCTTACCCCACTAACTCTAGAGATGAGCTTATGGCAGAGGTTTTGTCTTTCTTTGACGAGCGAGTAATACCTTCAGAAAGCGTGCATCGTGTTGGCCTTACCTTTGGAAACACTCAAGAAGAAACGGGATCTGGTATTCAGACGTCGCTTTTCCAGGACAATACCGCTTTAGAGAAAGAGCGCCAGCGCCAAGATACCATCAACGCCATAAAGAAGAAGTTTGGAAAGAACTCTTTGCTCAAAGCTATGGACCTACTTCCCGAAGCAACTGCTCGACAGAGAAATGCTCAGATTGGAGGACACCGTAGTGGAGAAGAAACCAATGAAGCCTAGACAGGGTTTCTCGCCAGCGGAAGATGGTGTAAAAGAGGAGGTGTTTGCATCGCAGATGCACTACGGACATCCTCGCATGTCTCGGGCAAACAGGGCAAAAATATTCATGCCCTTTGATGCATTGAAGGGTTTAAGAGAGGCTTTAGCAGAAAGAGAACAAGAAGCTCAAGACCATATAAAAGACTTTCATGACTTACCGCACTGGTCATAGGTTTATACGATAAAATAGACAGGTCGTATAAAGAAATCGAGGAGGTTTCATGAACCCCAAAGCAAAAATTGCCATTCCAGCAATTGTGGCTCTCATTTTTATTGTCATTGATTTTGTTGCACCTGTTCAGTATCTCAGCTATTTCCACACGGTATTTAACTTTGCAACTCGTCAGACAAATCCTATTTCCCTGATACTTGCACGTGTTACCTACATTATTTTCCTGTGCTACCTTTTTGCTGCGGTTTCAGGTCTTCTGAGGGGCTTCCGTCCTCGTCTTAGGTGGGGTCTCTCTATTCTCTCTGTAGTTGGTTTAACTTCCGCACTTACAGAGCTCTCTGTGATGATTTCTATCAGCCAGGCAGTGAACTTCACCACCCTTATTCTTAACGTCATGATTGCTACCTTCCTGCTCTTTACCGCTCTTCTTGCACTTCTCATTTGGGTTCGTGCTAAGAAAGAGTTTGACCAGCGTCAGGCTGATCTTGAGGAGGAAGAGGTTGTTGTTGCTCCAATGCCTCTTGCTACTGAGGGCGCAGAGGTTGCTCCTGTAGTTCCTGTAACTGCAGAGGCTGCAGCAGCACCTGCTTCAGAAGCAACTGTCACAACTGTCGCACCTGAGGCTCCTGCAGCACCTGAGGCTCCACAGGAGTAGCTTCTCACGTACCCTCTTCTTGTTCAGGAGAATTATCTTTTCTCATAGGAGAAACGTATGTCTTTTGTTGAATTCAAAGAGGTAACAAAGACGTATACCATGGGCTCCGTCAAGGTAAACGCTGTCCATGACATGAACTTCTCCATAGAAGAAGGAGAGCTTTGCGTAATTGTAGGCCCATCAGGTGCTGGTAAAACAACTGTCTT
>JAGZWL010000185.1:0-1220 GCA_018378955.1 Atopobium sp.
AGACGCAAAGAAGACCGTGCTGGTTATGACCAACCTCAAGGACGGCACGTTTGGTCTCTTTGGTGGTAGCGAGAAGAGCCTTGAGTTTACTATCATCGACCAGCTTGGAGCTACTCCTGCTACAACCCAGTCTGCAAACGGCCTGACGTATGAGAATCTGATTAAGTTCAATCCTGACGTCATTATTTACGTTACCGCAGAGCGCAATAAAGCAACTGATGCTGTAGCTAAAGACACTCTTCTGGGCGAGAGCTCCCTGCAGAACGTCCCTGCTATTGCCAACAAGAGCATCGTTGAGATTCCATATTCTGAATACATCGACTACTCGCCACGTGCGTTTGATTCTGCCGAGAAGATCCTTGAGGTCCTGTATCCTCAGAAATAGACGTATTTAAAGATACGGCGCCATTTGAACATGCGACGTTGTGGAGACCACGCAGGATTTTGTTTCCTGCGTGGTCTTATCTTTTAGTTTGTTTTGAGCGACGTACTAATTTTCCAGACTTTTCTGATAATTCTATTAAAAAAGAAAGTTTTTTCTACCGCTCTTAATCGGAAGGTTGTAGATTCAAATATTAATCAGCGACCGTAAGAAATTTTAAATCTACCATTAACAAGTTTTGATACCACTAACATGCTCGGTACGAAGCAAACCTCAATTGATGTTCAATATGCCGTATTTAGTAATTTCTACGGTTTATAAACAGTATTTTTGTAACAGGTCAAAAAGATAAGGTATTTTTATACAGGACGCACATAATACTTGCTAACTTTTGAGTTCAAGACTTCTGAATAAACTGTTAACTAATTAGAGGTATCCTATATATAGCAGATTGTAAGCAGAATAGGTGAGGTCATGAGCTATACAGAGCTACTGAGCCAGGTCATATTTTCTGCTGGCGTGCGTATATTTTTAGCGGAAGCTGATACAACCACAATTGCTATCTTCTTGTTGCCTAATTTCATAGATACAGCCTTAATAGAAGTGCCTATGAAATTACAATGCAAGAAGGAGAATAGTGATTGATATTTGGGCTATTAGTTATGAATAAAACGCTCTTAATTTCGGAGGGGGAAGCCATATGAGTTTTGATTTTGCAGGAGCTAATGAACGGCAACGTGATGCTATAAAGTCTATTGATGGACCCCTTCTTATTACTGCAGGCCCGGGGACTGGCAAAACATTCACTCTCGTGATGCGAGTATTATATTTGATTCTC
>JAGZWL010000018.1:0-16786 GCA_018378955.1 Atopobium sp.
TGAAGGATGCCAGTAACGTTTGGTGGAGGGATAACTACCGTACGGTCTTCAGTTCCTTTGCTACGACCATAGCAATCTGCCTTCATCCACTTTTCAATGAGCTCAGGTTCAGCTGCCTGAGGATCATAATTCTTGGGCATTTCTTCCACAGTAATCTTGCCTTTCATATGCTGACAACATCGTCAAAATTTGCTTCATTTATTCTACTAATAAAAGACGACTTATGGGGCGCTTTCTTACCATTAGTTAAAATTACTATCGGTCTACACTTCTTGAAGCGTAGGTGAAATAACAAGCTATACTATCTGCAGATACTTTTATGAGGAGCTCTATGTCTGCCACAATTCCTGAAGCCACTGCTCGACTTGAACTTGTCCTAGGAAAAGACCGCCTTGGACAGATTCAAAATTCCTGCGTCATGATTTTAGGACTTGGTGGTGTTGGTTCAAACTGTGTTCAGGCGCTGGCCAGAGGCGGTGTGGGGTCCTTTGTTTTAGTAGATGCTGATGCAGTAGAAGCATCCAACCTAAACAGGCAGGCTATTGCCTATGTGAGCACCATTGGAAAAAGAAAAGTTGACGTTACCAAAGAGATGATTCTGGACATTAATCCAGACGCTCACGTGGTCACACTTGACGCTTTTTTGCTTAAAGACAACGTTGACGAGCAGCTCTCTGCTCTTCCAAAACCAGATGTTGTAGTTGATGCCATCGATACCATTACTGCCAAATTAGCTGTTGTGGCATGGTGTCAGAAAAACGATATCTACCTCATCTCCAGCATGGGCGGCGGCAATAAAATACACCCAGAACTCCTGGAGATTACTACGCTTTCAAAAACGCATACCGATGCTCTTGCAAGAGTAATGAGAAAAGAGTCCAAAAAGCGCGGCTTTGCCGACTTCCGTGTGCTCTACTCCCCTGAGCCAGCGCGACCAGTTTTTGCACCAAAGGGAGCAACGGGTAAATCTGCCAAGCTGGGCACTATGTCCTACTACCCTCCTATTATGGGACAGATGATTGCCTCAGACGTCATTCTGCATCTTTCAGGGCTTGACTATGAGTAACCTCGCATACTTTGATGCGCACGTCCATGCCAACCTTATGGACTCCCCGCTCAATGTAGCGAGAAGTTCCCATGACGCCGGATTAGGTTTCTTTACCTGCGGTGTTACTCCTCACGACTACCTAGAACTTGCTCCTCAGCTTACGCAAGACAACATCCGTGTGGGACTAGGAGCACATCCCTGGTACATCTCTGATGGGCGCGTTACTCAAAAAGATATAGAGCTCCTGCTAGAGCTTATGGAGCAGACATCTTACCTTGGCGAGATTGGACTAGATTTTTCTTATCGCTATTGTGTTGATGTGTTGCAAGAGCTGCAGGTTAAGGCCTTTACACAGATCTGCGCACGTGCAGCAGAGCTTTCACGCAACGACCAGCCACGAGTGCTCTCGATGCACACCGTTAGAAGCGTTGATACGGTGCTAGACATTCTTGAGCAGACAGGAGCCGCTCAAGAGTGTGTTCCTATCATCCATTGGTTTAGCGGTAGCTCAGAAGAGCTCCAAAGGGCTATTAAGCTTGGCTGTTGGTTCTCTGTTGGCGAGATGAGCCTTAAGACCAAGCGTGGCCGTGAATACGCTAAGGTCTACCCAAAAGATAAACTCCTTACCGAGACTGACCTTCCCTCCAGTGATCACACAGATATTGACTCGGCGGACATTGTGGACAGCCTCGAGCGTGCGTTAAGCGGGCTCAGTGAGGCCCGTGGATACTCTGTGCAAAGTGAAGTAATGACAAACGCAGCAGGCGTTTTTGGTGTCTAAGTGTTAAAGTCTTACGTATGAGAAGATTACGTAAAATACCCACACAACGCCTTGTTGGAACAGGCAGGGCGCAACTTTCTGGAGCAATGCTTGCAAGCTCATCCGATGAGCTGGGACTTGCTCTTAATGACGTTGTGCTTGTATTTGCCTGCAGCGATAACTTTGTGCCGTATTTGTCTGTAGCAATTCAATCCATCATTGAGAACGTCAATCCAGAACGTCGTTACGACATCATTGTTTTGACGCGTGACCTCACTCCTACCAGCATGATTACGCTTACTCGTCAGGCTCAGCTTGTTGATAACGTCCATGTTGGTTTCTTAGATGTTGATGCTGCCCTTGGTGATATTGAGCTTCCTCATCATGGTCACTTTAGACCAGAAACTTACTACAGACTGCTTGCTCCCTCGCTGCTTCCTAACGTCAATAAAGCCATCTACCTTGACTCTGACCTGGTGGTTAATACCGATATTGCAGAACTCTACGATATCGACGTCACCGGGTATTTGGTAGGCGCTACACGTGACGCTGATACTATTGGACAGATTGATGGCTATGACGCCACAGTTGGCCCCTACCTCAAAAATGAGCTAGGTATGGATGATCCTCACGATTACTTCCAGGCAGGCGTCATTTTGATGAACCTGGAAGAGATTAGAAAGCAAATTTCTCCTGAGGAGTTTCTTAAGGTGTCAACCATGCGTGCATGGCGATGGCTTGATCAAGATGTTCTTAACAGGTTTGTAAACGGCCATTATCTCCGCATTAATATGAAGTGGAATTACCTGGTAGACTGGCAATTCCTTCGCCGTGATCACATTGTTGCTCAGGCGCCAAAAGACGTGCGAGAAGAATACGAAGAAGCTCGTAAGAATATCTGCATTGCGCATTTTGCAGGACCAGACAACAGGCCTTGGCTCTATCCAAACTCAGACCTTGCAGGTCTTTTCTGGTTCTATGCTCGTCGCTCCCCTTATCTTGAGGAGCTTCGTTCACAGCTTGAAGAGTCAAGACGTACGGTAAGAGGTCTTTCTCACCGCGTGCAAAGTGGTGTTCTTTTCCGCGGCTTGATGCCTTTGTTTGATACCGTCTTCCCACCAGGCACCAAAACCCGTAACCAACTTATTACGTCATACAACAAACTTGGTGGCGGCAACCTATAACGCAAAAGGAGGTCTTTCGACCTCCTTTTTTATTGCTATGCGAGTTATTTCTTTTTGCCCTTAATGATTTCTGGAGCATTATCTCCGCCAACGCTTTCTGGAGTAACCACAACCTTTGTGATATCCAAATCTGATGGCAGATCAAACATGGTCTCTTGCAACGTAGACTCACAGATTGCACGAAGACCACGAGCACCGGTGCCGCGAGCTAAAGCCTTCTTAGCAATCTCTCTAAGTGAATCCTCAGTAAACTCAAGGTCTACTCCCTCAAGCTCAAACATGCGCTTGTACTGCTTGGTAAGAGCATTCTTTGGATCTGTGAGAATGCTCATCAGATCTTCCTCACCAAGCTCACGAGTAGAAGTGATAACTGGAATACGGCCCAAAAGCTCTGGAATCATGCCAAACCTGTGAAGGTCCTGAGGCATTACCTTGGCGATAAGCTCAGACTCACCTTCTTTAACATTCTGAGCAACGTCAGAGTTAAAGCCAATTCCCTTTTTACCAATACGGTCAGCAACAATCTTGTCCAGGCCAACAAAAGCGCCACCACAGATGAACAAGATATTGGTGGTATCAATGTGAATAAGCTCCTGCTGAGGATGCTTACGTCCACCTGTTGGCGGAACACTTGCAACGGTACCCTCAAGAATCTTCAGGAGTGCCTGCTGAACACCCTCACCAGAAACGTCACGAGTAATTGAGAGATTCTCGGCCTTGCGAGCAATCTTATCAATCTCGTCGATGTAGACAATGCCTACCTGAGCACGCTCAACATCGCCGTCAGCAGCAGTAATGAGCTTAAGCAGGATATTCTCGACATCTTCACCAACGTAACCAGCCTCAGTAAGGGTTGTTGCGTCAGCAATAGCAAACGGAACCTCAAGAAAACGAGCAAGCGTCTGAGCAAGCAAGGTTTTACCAGTACCGGTTGGACCAAGCAGTAAGATGTTGGACTTTGCAATCTCAACATCCTCCTGGCCGTCCTGAGGCTCATCGTTGCCTGAAAGAATACGACGATAGTGGTTATACACCGCAACCGACATAGCACGCTTAGCGTCTTCTTGACCCATTACGTACTGAGATAGCTCATCGTAAATCTCATGTGGAGTTGGCAGGTCTTTGATAACGGGCTCATCAGAGTGAGTCTCAATCTCTGACTCTTCATCAAAGCCAAGGGACTCATCAATCATATCTGAGCAGGTAGAGACGCACTCATCACAAATGCATACTCCACCAGGACCCTGAATAAGCTTATTTACCTGCGACCTACTCTTTCCGCAGAAAGAACAGTGCATCTCATCTAATCCGCCAAAAGGCGAGAAGTCCTGGTCTTTAGCCATAACTTAAACCCTCGATACAAGAACAATTATTGGTCGTTACGAGAAGAGATAACGCGGTCTACCAGACCGTAGTCACATGCCTCCTGTGCACGAAGATAATTATCGCGCTCGGTGTCTGCATTGACCTTCTCGATAGGCTGTCCAGTATAATCCGAAAGCAGCTCATTGATGTGCTGGCGAATCCACTTTGTCTCATCTGCAATAATCTGGATATCGGTCTGCTGACCCTGAACGCCACTGGATGGCTGGTGAATCATAACCATAGAGTTAGGAAGCGCGAGACGCTTACCCTTTGCACCGGCTGCAAGAAGAACAGCGCCCATTGATGCAGCCATACCAACGCAGATGGTAGAAACATCTGGCTTGATGAAGTTCATAGTGTCAAGAATGCCCAGGCCTGCATAAACGTCTCCACCAGGAGAGTCAATGTAGAGAGAAATATCCTTGTCTGGATCCTGGCTCTCAAGGTGCAAAAGCTGTGCAATGACCAGGTTTGCAGAATCGCGCGTTACCGGCTCACCCAAGAAAACAATACGATCATTGAGCAGTCTGGAGTAGATGTCATAGCTACGCTCACCACGAGGAGTCTGCTCAATAACATACGGAATAGTTGGAATGTTTGTTGGATAATGCATAATCCTCCTTCAAAGGTCTTTCCTTAGAAACATACCCCGGGAAGCATGTCTCTAACCCGGGGTATGAAAAATTCAAAGTAACTGCAACTTTTGGCGCAGTCTTTCTGGCGAGAAACCCAACCAGTTGTGGACTACTCAGCGTCCTTCTCTGCGTCCTCGTCCTTCTTAGCTGCCTTCTTCTTAGCAGGAGCCTTCTTAGCAGGCTTCTTCTCTGCCTTCTGCTCTTCCTTAGCAGCCTCAGCAATCTCGTCGACAACAGTGACGGTTGCGTTATCGCGCAGCCAATCAAGAGCCTTAGAGCGACGGATGGACTCGCGGATTGCAGGAAGACGGCCAGCCTTGCGCCACTCCTCAATTGCAGACTCAACATTAGGAACACCAGCGCGCTCAAACTCTGCGCGAATGTCTTCCTCAGTTGCCTCAAGCTTGAGCTCAGCTGCCATTGCGTCAAGAGCCAGGGACTGACGTGCACGCTCCTCAGCCTGAACGCGAAGATCAGAGATGAAGTCATCGGTCTTGATGCCACGTGCAGCCAGGAACATATCAAGGCTCATGCCCTGCTGCTGAAGACCATTCAAGAACTCCTGAGCAATCTCGTTGAAGACCTCGTTCTTGTACTCCTCTGGAACCTCCTCAAGCTGAAGACGCTTGCCCAGAGCCTCAACAACGCGGTCCTCTTTAAGAGTTGGAAGAGAATTCTTCTTGTCGGACTCAATCTCAGACTTAACAGCCTCACGGAGTTTCTCGACAGTGTCATAACCAAAGGTGTTCTTTGCAAGCTCGTCAGTCAGCTCTGGAGTGACGGACTTCTTGTGAGCAACAACCTTGACGTTGATATCGTAATCGTGGGAGTGAACCTCATCGCCGTGAGTGTGGCTGTGAGTCCACTTGACCTCTTTCTCCTCACCTGGCTTCATGCCGATGAGTGCCTCCTCAAGCTCCTTTGGAGCCTGGGTACCATTAAGGGTAAGAACGCGGTCCTCGCCCTCCATGTGAGCAGCGCCCTCAATGTTCTTGATGTCTACACCAATGGTGTCGCCCTCTTTGACAGCGCGCTTCTCCTTGGTGTTCTCAAACTTAGCCTGGTAAGACAGAAGCTGCTTAATCTGGTGATCAACCTCAGCCTCAGTTGCCTCATTTGGAGGCATGTTGATTGCAGGAGCATCGTAAGAATCAAGCTTAGCCTCAGGACGAACGTTGAAGACTACCTCGTAGGAGTAATCCTGGCCCTCAACAGGAAGGTCTGCGTCCTGGTTGTAATCACCACGGCCGACAGGAACAAGGTCAAGCTCCTCAAGAAGCTGTGGCTCTGCTGCGCCGAGAAGATCATTGGTTGCCTGAGCAAGAACTGCTTCGCGACCGACAATGCCATCAATGACAGGACGAGGTGCGCGGCCCTTGCGGAAACCCTGGAAGGAATACTTGTTTGCAATGTCCTTGTAAGCCTGCTTAATGGCAGCGTCTACCTCTGCAGCAGGAACTGTAACCTTGACGGTGAGTTTCTCGTCAACTGGCTTATCTGCGGTAACGGTGATGTTCAACGTTCCTCCAGTGTCTCGTAAAAAATGCTGGCGTACCAGCTCTTAACCAAATTTCTGCATGGTGCGGGCGGAGGGAATCGAACCCCCACGGACTTAGTCCACTAGAACCTAAATCTAGCGCGTCTGCCAGTTCCGCCACGCCCGCATATTTATGCAGCCTTGCAATAATAACAAACTTTTGCGCTCTCCACTAGGAGAACTTCGCATTCTAAACACTTCCCTCACGAAAAAAGACCGGCCTTTTTCAAGACCGGTCTTGTTCAAGTGAATAGCTCATACTCCAAGCACGTTTTAAAGATCTTGCAGAGCAAAGGTCTCTGGCTCACTCTTTCTTGCCGCGGCGAGTGCCTGAATAAGAGCGGTAGCTGCAGACATTGCGGTGACGCAGGTAATGCCCTGGCTGACAGCCTCTGCGCGCATCTTAGTGCCGTCGCTATGAGCCTCGTGACCATGAGGCGTATTGATGATGAAGCTGACGGTCTTATCGCGCATAAGGTCAACAACGTTTGGATGACCATCGGAAATGCGATTGACGGTAGTGCAGTCAATTCCAGCCGCGCGCAGCGTCTTTGCGGTGCCGCCCGTGGTGTAGATACCATAGCCAAGGTTCTCCAGAGCCATAGCAACTGGAGCAATGGCGCGCTTATCGCGGTCGCACACGCTGATAAAGACAGAGCCGCGCTCAGGAAGCTTGTTCTCAACTGCCTCACGAGTCTTTGCGTACGCTGCTGGGAAGGTGCGAGCAATACCCATAACCTCGCCGGTAGACTTCATCTCTGGGCCCAGGATTGAGTCAGCGCCAGGGAACCTAGACCAAGGCATGACCGCCTCTTTGACCGCGTAGTAATCGACGGTGCGATTTTCGTCTGGAAGCAGACCTTGTGCTCTGAGCTCACTGATCTTCTCGCCAGCCATGATGCGAGATGCGTATTTGGCCAGGGAGACGCCAGTTGCCTTTGACGAGAAAGGCACGGTTCTAGAAGCGCGAGGATTGAGCTCAATGACAAAGACGTGCTCGTCGCGGACGGCGTACTGGATGTTTAGCAGGCCTCGAATGCCGCAGGCAAGCGCCAGCTTTTTGGTGATATCCCTAATCTGATCAACAATCTTTTCAGAAAGCGAGAAGGGCGGCCAGCAGCAGGCGGAGTCGCCAGAGTGAATACCGCACTCCTCAATGTGCTCCAGGACGGAGCCCACATAACACTCCTCGGTGTCGCAGAGAGCGTCAACGTCCAGCTCAATGGCGTCCTCGAGGAAGGCGTCTAGGTAGACAGGACGGTCTGGTGTGACGTGCGTCGCGGACTCCATATAGGTGACCAGGTCGGAGTCGTCGTAGACAATGGCCATACCGCGACCACCAAGAACGTAGCTTGGGCGGACAATCAGCGGGTAACCAATGCGACGTGCAGCGTCACGTGCCTCATCCATGGTGGATGCTACTGCCGAAGGTGGGCAGGCAATATTCAGGCGGTCCAGAAGGGCTGCGAAGCGGTCGCGGTCCTCTGCCAGGTCAATTGCCTCTGGCTGAGTGCCCATGATAGGAACGCCGGCGTCCTTCAAGGCGCGTGCCAGCTTGATTGGAGTCTGGCCACCAAGGGTAACAATGACGCCTTCTGGCTTCTCAACCTCAATGACGTCCATGACATCTTCAAAGGTTAGAGGCTGGAAATACAGGCGATCAGAGGTGTCATAGTCTGTGGAAACCGTCTCAGGGTTGCAGTTAACCATGACCGTCTCATAGCCCTGCTCGCGAAGAGCATAGGCAGCATGAACGCAGCAGTAATCAAACTCAATACCCTGACCAATACGGTTAGGACCTGCGGAGAGAATCATGACGCGTGGCTTTTCTGCCTTCACGTACTCTGTGGCATTGCCCTTCTCGTAGGTGACGTAGTGGTACTGCGTAGTTGCACCAAACTCACCTGCGCAGGTATCAACTGTCTTGACCTGTGGGCGAACACCCATCACTTCCCTCACAGCACGGACAACGTCTGTCTTGGTACCAGTAAGGTGTGCGAGCTGCTCATCCGAGAAGCCCAGCTGTTTGGCAGCAAGCATGTTATCGGTGGTGAGGCCAGAAAGTCCCAGCTCTTTGATGCGTTTCTCGGCGTTGATGATGCCTGCCATACGGTGCAGGTACCAAGGATCAATACCGGTCATATCGTGGATGCGCTCAACGCTCCAATTTCTGCGCAGAGCCTCAGCAACGTAGAAAATACGCTCTGGTGTTGGCTTGCTGACCAGCTCATCAAAGTTCTTCTCGTCAAAGACATCGTGGCCGTCAGCGCCCAGACCAGCGCGATCTTGCTCCAGGGAACGAAGCGCCTTCTGCAGGGCCTCCTCAAAGGTTCTGCCCATGGCCATAGCCTCACCGACCGACTTCATGCGGGTGGTCAGAACGCGGCTGGTGCCCTTGAACTTGACGAAGGCAAAGCGAGGAACCTTGACCACGCAGTAGTCAATGGAAGGCTCAAAGGCAGCAGGAGTTGCCTTGGTGATGTCGTTGGTAATCTCATCCAGTGTATAGCCAACAGAGAGCAGTGCCGCCATCTTTGCGATTGGGAAACCAGTTGCCTTGGACGCCAGCGCGGAAGAGCGGCTAACGCGAGGGTTCATCTCAATGACAATGACGCGGCCGTTAGTTGGGTTGACCGCAAACTGAACGTTAGAGCCACCGCAAGCAACACCTACACGCTCGAGAATAGCAATGGAGTAGTCACGGAGGTTCTGGAGCTCTTCATCGGTAAGCGTCTGAGCTGGAGCAACGGTAATGGAGTCTCCCGTGTGAACGCCCATTGGATCGAGGTTCTCGATGGAGCAGACAACAATACCGTTACCTGCGGTATCGCGCATGACCTCCATCTCAATCTCTTTCCAGCCTTCAATGGACTCCTCTACCAGCACCTCGTGCTCTGGAGAAAGCAAGATGCCCTGTTCAACAATCTCTACGAGCTCTTCTGGGGTATGAGCAATGCCGCCGCCCGCACCACCAAGGGTGAAGCTTGGGCGAATGACCACAGGGTATCCCAGGTCAGCAACAATGCGCTGAGCGTCTTCCATAGAGTGAGCAATGTCTGCGCGAGCAACCTCCAGGCCAATGTCCTGGACTGCCTCACTGAAAAGCTCACGGTCCTCACCGGTACGAATGGATTCCAGGTTGCAGCCGATGACCTCAATGTTGTACTTGTCAAGAACGCCCGCCTCGCCAAGGCTGATAGTACAGTTCAGAGCAGTCTGACCACCCATGTTTGGCAGGAGCGCATCAGGACGCTCGCGCTCAATGACGCGGGTCACAGATTCAACGGTGATTGGCTCAACATAGGTTCTGTCTGCAGTTTCTGGATCGGTCATGATGGTTGCTGGATTTGAATTGACCAGAACAACCTCGAAGCCCTCTTTACGAAGGGCGCGGCATGCTTGAGTGCCAGAATAGTCAAACTCGCAGGCCTGGCCAATAACAATTGGGCCAGAGCCGATGACCAGGATCTTCTTAATATCAGTACGCTTTGGCATTAGAAGCGCCTCCCCTCACGAACGTCGATGGCAAGATAGTCAGACTGTCCCTCCATCAAACGAGCAAACGCCTTGAACAAGTAGGATGAATCGTGAGGTCCTGGGCTTGCCTCAGGGTGATACTGGACAGAAAACGCAGGAATATCCAGGAACTGAATGCCCTCTGGAGTTCCGTCGTTAAGGTTGACGTGTGTGAGCCTGACGCGGCCAAACTCCTTTGTCTGGACAACAGGAGCAATGCGCCTTGCGGACCACTCACAGAGGTTGTCAAAGTGTTCGGAGATTCCACCAGACTCCTCTGCAATAAGCTTGCCCAGACTTGGGAAAACCAGACCGTAATTGTGGTTCTGAGCAGTAATCTCAACCTTGCCGGTCAGAAGATTCATGACTGGTTCGTTGCCGCCATGGTGGCCAAATTTGAGTTTCTCGATATCTGCACCGGCAACAATGGAGAGCATCTGGTTACCCAGGCAGATACCAAAGACGGGGACCTTACCCAGAACGCCGCGAGCGGCCTCCTGCGTAGCGTCAACCTGCTCTGGGTCGCCAGGGCCGTTGGAGAAGAAGATGCCGTCTGGGTTGTAGGCCAAGGCGTCCTCAGCAGGCGTGTTCCACGGTACAACCGTGACCTCGCAGCCGTTTGCCGCAAGACCCTGAAGAATACCGTTCTTCTCGCCACAGTCGTACGCGACAACGTTGAAGCGCTTCTTAGACGTAGTGGAGACCACGTGAGGTGCGTCGACGGAGACGTCGGGGACAAAGTTGTGCTCGGAGATGTTGGGCGACGCCTGGACGCGCGCGAGCAGGTGGGCGGGATCCAGGTCCTCGGTGGAGATGGCAGCCTTCTGTGCGCCATGGTCGCGCAGGTGCATGGTCAGGGCACGGGTATCGATGCCCTCGATGGCAACAACGCCGTTTTCCTGCAGAAACTCTGGCAGGCTCTGCTTGGACGTCCAGTTGCTTGGCTCGTAGCACATGTCGTGGACGACAAAACCACGCAGGTGCAAGACGTCTCGCTGCATGACCGCAGGATCGATGCCGTAGTTGCCCACCTGTGGATAGGTCAGTGTGACAATCTGGCCGGCATAACTTGGATCGGAGATAATCTCCTGGTAGCCGGTCATAGACGTGTTAAAAACAATCTCGCCGAAGGTCTCTCCGCTAGCACCACAGCACCTCCCCTCGAAGGTTGTTCCATCTTCGAGAACAAGCAGCGCGCGAGGCTGCGAGGTGGCACTTGCCAGTGGATTCATATACTCTCCGATCTGCGTAGGAGCATGCCGAGTCATAAAAAAAGAGCACTCCTTATGGAGGCTCAACAGCGAACATGCGCACTCAACGCTATGGGCCTTGCCGGTGTCTCGCACCGTCCTTAAAGGTTGGTAGTATTGTAGCGCATAACCAATAAAGGAGATGGCATGTTTCCAGATTTTCTAGAGAATCCCTCAGATGTGGCCGCGCCGCTGCTGCTGGGATGCACTCTGACAAGGACAATTACGCTTAATGGCGAGAAACACAAACTAGTTGCAAGAATTGTGGAGACCGAGGCTTACGACCAAGACGATCCCGCAAGTCATGCGTTTGGCGGTCCTAGCGAGCGCAATGCAGCCATGTTTGGACCTGCGGGTCACCTCTACGTGTACGTTTCGTATGGTATGCATCACTGCTGCAATGTGGTGTGTGGTCCTGAGGGCTTTGGCAGCGGATGCTTGGTGCGCGCGGTTGAGCCTCTTGAGGGTGTAGAGGTGATGCGCGAGCTCCGTGAGGCTGGGCGCGCGTACAAGCACCCGCTCAAGCTGCGCGACCTCACCAACGGACCAGGTAAAGTGTGCGCTGCGCTTAGCATTAACAAGGAGCTCTACGGACATGACCTGACAGTTGAGCCGCTTGTATTGGGCTTTGCTCCCCTGTTACCAGAAGAAACAATTGGGAGTTCACCTCGCGTAGGTATCAGCAAAAACATTGATGCTCCAAAGCGCTTTTTCATCGAAGGAAACGCGTTTGTTTCAAGAGCATAGATCATTTCAAGAGCGCAAGACGGGACCAAAAATACTATCAATGAGCAGCAAAAAGGACCTTGGTAGGCCAAGGTCCTTTTTTGTAGTTACGTTGAAGCCAAGCCGGCAGTGAAGATAGACAATCAAATGCCGCTGCAACAACGGGTTTCTCGCTATGTGTTTTATGAATTAGCAGACACCCTGCGCCATCATTGCGTTTGCAACCTTGAGGAAACCGGCGATGTTTGCGCCAAAGACCAGGTTGCCGGGGTGGCCATACGTTGCTGCGGCCTCTGAAGCAGCAGTGTAGATGCTCTCCATGATTCCCTGCAACTTGGAGTCTACCTCCTCAAACGTCCAGGAAAGGTGCTCGGCGTTCTGGGACATCTCAAGACCGGAAACAGCTACGCCACCTGCGTTTGCAGCCTTGCCAGGTGCGAAGAAGACGTCGTTCTCGATGAGATAATTGGTTGCCTCGAGGGTGGTTGGCATGTTAGCGCCCTCAACGACATACTTGGTGCCGTTAGCAACAAGTTTCTGCGCGTCAGTAAGCTCGAGCTCGTTCTGAGTTGCGCATGGCATAGCGATGTCACACTTCTGGCTCCAAGGACGCTCGCCTGGGAAGAAAGTAGCGGAAGGACGTGCGTCGGCGTACTCCTTGATGCGGGCGCGACGGACCTCCTTGACGTCTTTCAGCAGCTCAACGTCAATACCCTCAGGGTCATAAACGTAACCCGAGGAGTCAGATACGGTCACCACGGTTGCTCCCAGCTGCTCTGCCTTCTGGGCAGCGTAGGTAGCAACGTTTCCGGAGCCAGAGATGCAGACAGTTTTACCTGCGAGCGAATCGTTCTTCTCGGCAAGCATGTGGGTGAGGAAGTAAACCGCGCCGTAGCCGGTTGCCTCGGTGCGAGCAAGGGAGCCGCCGAAGGAGAGGCCTTTGCCGGTCAGGACGCCGGTCCACTCGTTGCGGAGGCGCTTGTACTGGCCAAACATGTAGCCAATCTCGCGCGCGCCAGTGCCAATGTCACCAGCTGGGACGTCGGTGTTTGGACCAATGTGGCGAGCAAGCTCAGTCATAAAGGACTGGCAGAACGCCATAATCTCACGGTCAGACTTGCCCTTTGGATCGAAGTCAGAACCGCCCTTGCCGCCGCCCATTGGAAGCGTGGTCAGAGAGTTTTTGAAGATTTGCTCAAAGCCAAGGAACTTCAAGATAGACAGGTTAACTGTTGGATGGAGACGAAGGCCGCCCTTGTAAGGTCCAATTGCGGAGTTAAACTCGATGCGGTATCCGCGATTAACCTGAACGTTGCCAGCGTCGTCAATCCAGGGGACGCGGAACATAACAATGCGCTCTGGCTCAACAAGACGCTCGAGCAATGCGACTTTCTCGAACTCCGGATGAGCATCAAGTGCAGGCTGGATGGTGGTAAGAACTTCTTTTGCTGCCTGGATAAACTCAGGCTGATCTGCGTAACGCTCTTCAAGCTGTGCGATTACCTTAGATGAATAGCTCATGAAACCCCTTTCGAAGTGGTTACGAATAGCATAGTCATCCAATGTTTCGATTACATAACAAAATAAAAAAATCTGAGATACGAAAAATTAGTTCAAAAAGATTGCAATTTATTCTTGCTCTTAGGCGATTTGTCACCTATACTTTTCTCTCGGCTCGGGGTGTAGCGCAGCTTGGTAGCGCAACTGCTTTGGGAGCAGTGGGTCGCTGGTTCGAATCCAGTCACCCCGACCATTTTTTCTTTTTGCTTTACCCTTGCGGCGGTAGTTCAATTGGTAGAGCATCAGCCTTCCAAGCTGACTGTTGCGGGTTCGAGTCCCGTCCGCCGCTCCATAAAATTTCCTATTTTAAGTTATCTCCTGTTCAAGGCATAATTCTGAATATTTATCCCGCCTCTTGTTTCTTCATGAGTGCTGGTGTTTTTTAGACGAGTTAGAGATTTTTCCACGGCTATCTCTGTTTTCACAGACATCTTATTGGTGATTTTCTTCTTTACTTGTCATGATCAACTTTTGATTTATTAAATTGAATATTCATGCAATTAAATTCATTTCCATGAATACGTAATTTTTGCGCTCAAAATTATGTGCCGAAAAAGGTAAAAAACGCGTTTAGTTGGAAATGAAAATTAAAAAATAGACGTTTTATCTCCAACTAAGACGATTTTTTACCGCCTCAAAAACTTTTATCTGGACAAACGTTGTATGCAGAAAAATGTAATCTCCAACTAAACGCATTTTTTACCGCTTGAGGATATGTTTTGACTCAACCAGTGTTGATTGCACAGACTGCACAGGCCAACGCCCAACTAAGCATCTACCCTGCTCTACTTTACCAGCAAAAAAGAAGGCTGTGCGAAGCACAGCCTTCTTTGCACTTGTAATCTATACGCCAAAACTAACGGCGAGCCTTTACAGAGTACGCAAGACCGGAAGCAATAATACCTGCAGCAGCAAGTGCGCTTGCAATGGACATTGCATCGCCAGTATCTGGCAGGTTAGACCTCTTCTTCTTAGGAGTCTTAGGCTTTGGCTCTGGATTAGGCTCCGGCGTTGGGGTTGGTGTAGGAGTTATTGGCTTATCAGCTGTAGCAACTTCCGCAGGAACAATGGTCTGATCTGCAGCATTGAATGTTGCAGGAGCTACCGTAAATGGAATCTGATTTGCATTGAGTTCATATCCCTCTGGAGATGCAGTCTCAACCAGGTAATAATTGCCTGGCGTCAGATAGAACTTATCTCCATCCTGATAGATACCCTTAGTCAACAAATCTGCAGTTGCCGCAGTGTTCTGAACCAGTGTAGTCAGCTCAGTCTTTGTAAGAACATCTCCGGATGTAAAGGTACCGTCTGCACCAGTAGTAAGCCCCTCTTTAACCAATGTGCCATCGGCTTTGTAGAGGCTATACGTTGCACCAGCGACAGGCTTGGAGGCATCATCAGAGTCAGTCTTCACAAGCTTCAAAGGAGAAGGAACTGCACGATACGTGAGGTAATACTGCCTGGTACGGTTTACAGAACCATCTGCGTTGAAGCCAGGGGCCAAAACCGAATTATCACGAGGGCCAGAGTTATACGTACCAATTGCAAGAGATGTTCCCTCTGGAACATCAATATCGTTTGCAATGTAGACGTAAGAATCACCAGGTCCCGCAGACTTAATCTCGTCAACCGACTTGCGAACAGTGGTCAGCAACAGATTAGTTGAAGGATCAGTCTCGAACTTATTACCGCCGGCAACAGAGTCATCTGCAGCAACGCCAGCATACTCGGGCATGTACACAACATGACCCTTTGTGTTGTAACGCGCAGACACCTGACGATCCTCAAATGCTGCGGAGGTTGTATATGTAGCAGCCAGATCATCAAGACCAAGAACACTTACTGCACCGTTACCATAAATAGGAAGGCCAGCATTTCTTTGCGCAATAGGATCACTTAGACCAAGACCATTAAGCTGCCTGTATGCAAGATCGTCGACATAGTGATACACAGCCGTTGCTGTATCAATGACTCGCGCAGGATAACGTTTGGTGTATGCGTGAGTGCCTCCCCAAGATTTCTTAATGCCTCCCTGAATTCCCAGCTGATAAGACCTATCAGAAATGTTCAGTGGTGCGGAGAACTCAATGTACTGACGAGCTGTGACTGGTGCAGTAAATACAGCAGCAGGCTCTTCATATGAAGTGCCACCCATAATAGACTGACCATTGACCTTGACGGTAAACATCAAATTAGTCTTTGGACCACCACCCGAAAGAGCACCTGTTGCATCCATTGGCTTGTATGTATCAACGGCAGAATGAGCAGAAACAGCCACCTTACGCAGGCCATAACCATTTGGATCATTGTGTGGGAAGTTGAGCAGGTTATCCGTATCGCCGAGAAGAACGTAGTAAGCGCGAATTTCTCCGCCTTCAGCAATCATCTGCGCAACAGAATATTTAGTTGGATCCATGTCCAGCTTGAGCGCAGTACCATCGGGCTTTACCCAGTAATAACGCGCGATGACACCTGTACGGTCCTCTCGCGGTTTAGCAGCCTGAGCAGTAATCTCTGCCTGAATTTCAGCATCTGAAATAAAGTCAGGGAATGGATTTGCCACGGTCTGCGTACCGTCAAGCGGAGCGCCGTCCACATCTTCGGAATAAACTGTTGGGTCAGCAGCAAATGCTGTGTGTGGCAGAGCAAACGCCAAAATTGCACCCACAAATAGCATAAGAATTGCTAAAACCGTAAAGCGAGAAAATCGAGTGCTTCTAACGCTTCTAACAGAAGTGCTGTTCATACATCCTTCTTTCAGCGTGAAGGGTGAATATTTATGTATATACCATAGCTCATTTCTTGTCATTTATGCAGATGAGACCAAAACAGATGATATTTTTGTTCATTAAATCGCTAGAGGAACACATTCAAGCGGCCTAGACTACTGGTCTAAGCCGCTTGTTAAGGCCGCTTGTTAAGGCCGCTTGTTAAAACTACATTAGACCGCTGGCTTAAGTGGCGGTTTGCTGGTCCGTATTACTTACATCTACTTATCAGGAGTAAGGTGCCAAATCTCATTGTTATATTCAGCAATAGTCCTATCCGATGAGAACGTTCCTGCCATAGCAATATTTACAAGAGACTTCTGGAGCCACGCTCTCCTATCCTCATAATCATCGAACACGTGCTCTTTTGTTGAAATGTATGCTTCCAAATCAAGCAGCGTCATAAACCAGTCTTTTGAGCACAAGTTTTTGTGGAG
>JAGZWL010000019.1:0-16785 GCA_018378955.1 Atopobium sp.
CACGGATAAGCTTATTGATGGTCTCTACCATGTGAACTGGAATACGAATGGTACGAGCCTGGTCCGCAATAGCACGGGTAATTGCCTGGCGAATCCACCATGTAGCATATGTTGAGAACTTAAAGCCCTTGGTGTAGTCGAACTTCTCGACAGCACGAATAAGGCCCAGGTTACCTTCCTGGATAAGATCGAGGAACAGCATGCCACGGCCAACATAGCGCTTAGCAATTGAGACGACAAGACGAAGGTTTGCAGAGATAAGCTGCTGCTTAGCGTCAAGTCCTACGGACTCAATACGCATGAGGCGGCGCTGCTCTGCACGGTTGAGCTCGATGAGACCATCCTCAAAGTCCTCCAGCTTCTGGGAGGCTGCAGTACCTGCCTCAATCTTCATAGCAAGGTGAACCTCTTCTGATGCAGTAAGCAGGTCTACCTTACCAATCTCTTTAAGATACATGCGGACAGGATCGCCGGTAAGCATAACCGTGGTGGTATCTGAGCGACGAGCACGAGCGCGAGAAGAACGTTTTGGCTTAGAGACTTTTGCCTTAGAAACAGAGCGGAGAGCCTCTTTGACCTCACGTGCCTCATTTACGGCATCAAAATCTTCATCATCTTCATCTTCAAAATCAGATGAGTCATCCATGTCATCATCGGATGAAAAATCATCCTCTACGGCGTCATCTTCAATAGCGAAAGAAACGGTTGCTTCAGATGCGGTAGTAATTTCTACACCTTTAACGCGCAGCGAATCGTACAGATCAGAAAGCTCATCATCGTTAACGTCAACGTCACGAATGGCAACCTGAATATCGTCTTCGCTGATACTACCGTTAGACTTTGAAGAACTTACCAGATCATCAACAATTTTAGTAAGCTCATCTGAGAGTTTGACCTCTTCATTTGCCTTTTTTGCAGCCACAAATATCCTTTCGATAGATTAGCGCAAATCTTTATACCCAAAAGTTTCTCTACCTAATCAAACTACTCATTTTAATTTATAAAAAATCAGATGAGTAGCATCCCCATAAAATGAGTATTTTCTACTGCCCCGAAGTAAGCCTCTTGCCTAGCTCAAGCGCTCGTGTCTGAAGCTCCTGCGCAGCAGCAAGTTGCTCTTCAGCAAGTGTTCCGCTTGAAGACTCCCCTGCATAAGAACTGGAGCGCAGATTTGATCGAATTTCTCGCAATTTACGCTGTACCGAGTAGTAGTCAACAGTGTCCACAATAAACTCAAGCGAGCGACGTGTATCGCAGTTGCCCTCAGATATCACGCGACCAGAAGAAAGAATAGCTGCCGCATTTGGCTCAACAGCCGCAGCCGCGGCAACAACCTGCGCTGGCGTAGCGCCCTCTGGAGTAGCAAGCATGGCCCATGCCATGGTTTGATGACGAGCATCGGCCCAGACAAAGTCTGCAATACGGTCTTGATACTCTCGCACTAAAGACAAGTTTGTTGCCATAGCACTTAAGAGTTCAAGCTCTGAGTTAACCTGCCTGCGATCTTCTGCGGAGAGACCCTGTGAGCCTCGTGGCTCATACGTATCAGCAGAAACACTATACGCTGAAGGATCATCATATGGTGGCACCTCGTTATACGGTGGAACATCATCGTATGAGGGACCCTCGGCATAAGCTGGAGTTTTAGGAGCTGAGTTATACGAAGAGGTGTGGACATTCTTCTGAGGCTGTTTGCGCGCCATCTTTGAAGTGCGCGAATCTGCCGCGTCATCTTGAATAGGCGCGGCCTTAATTGCGCGCTTTGCTTCCTCGACATCAATATGAAGCAAATCGGACACGCGAAGTGCATACTCGCTCAGCAGCACCGATGTCTTAAGCGGGGCCAACAGAGACGCTAAAGCCTCAAGCGCTTTGACTCGACCACCGGGTACAGATAAGTCAAACTGAGCTGTGGTGGCATCAAAGACAAAGTCCATAAGCGGGCGAGCTGCATCTAAGATAGGACGTAACTTATCTGCACCTGATTCGGCGAGAAACTCCATGGGGTCCTGGTTATTTGGTAAAACAACACAGAGAAACGCAGCGGTTGTTTTATCGATAAATTTAATGGCACGAGCAGCAGCGTGTTGACCTGCAGCATCACCGTCAAACATGCAAATGATTTTGCGTGCACGCTGGCGATCGATGAGTTTGACGTGCTCAGACGTAAATGCAGTGCCTAGAGCTGCCACAGTGTTGGTAAAACCAGCCTCATGCATAGCAATAACATCAGTGTAGCCCTCGCAAATAATGGCCTCGGACTGGGCAGCAATAGTCTCTTTTGCAACATCGTAGGCAAAGAGGTGTTTACCTTTATTGAAGACAGAAGTGTCCCTGGTATTAAGGTACTTAGGAGCGTTTTCTACCTTTTTAGTAATTCGACCGCCAAAAGCAATAGTTCTTCCCTGCTCATCATGAATAGGAAACATCACTCGATCATAGAACCAGTCGCTGATGCGACCGTTACGCTCAACAGCAAGGTTTGCAGCAATCATCTCTTGCGTGGTATAGCCACATTTACGCAGGTGCGCTACAAGCGCGCCTCTGCCAGGTGCATATCCCAGCTTCCAGCGCTTGCAGACAGCCGCTCCAAATCCGCGACCAGAGAGATATGCACGCGCCGCCTCAGGACCTTCTCCCCTTCCGCGCATAAGCATGGAGTGGAAGTAATTCTCGGCCTCGGTAAGGCACTCAATTAAGCGATTCTTGCGGGGACCCTTAGAAACACGAGCCTCTTCTGTAAGGGTAATTCCGGCTTTATCAGCAAGATATCTGATAGCGTCAGGAAAATCTAGGTTTTCTCGCTTCATGACATAGCTAAAGACGTCTCCACCTTCGGAACAAGCGCCAAAGCAGTGCCAGAGGCCCGTAGAAGGATTTATCTTGAATGAAGGGCTTTTTTCTTGGTGGAAAGGACAGCATCCCCAATAGTCCTGACCTCGGGGTTTTAGCTCAACTGTCTCGGAAACAAGCGTGACAAAATCTGTGGCTTGTCTTACGCGCTCTTTATCTTCGTCAGTTATCATCTTCCACCTCCCCGCTTCCTAAGTTATATGAAGTCGTACCCAGATTCTGGGCTACCCAATCTATATTTCCACGAACGGCACACTTGAGCTCTTCAAGCGAATCAAATTTTTTAGATTCCCTCAGTCTCTTCACAAATACCGTCTGAACCTCAGAATCATATAAGTTGTCGCTAAAACCTAGGAGGTTAGCTTCAAGTAAAGGTCCTGTTTGAGACTCAAATGACGGAGCTTTTCCCACATTAACCGCAGCGGGCCATGCTGTTGAGCCGTGAACCACATAGCACGCATACACGCCATCTTGAGGAATGCAATCACGCAGGTCAAGCGAAACATTTGCAGTTGGAAAGCCAAAACCAGTACCCTGGCCTCGACCGTGTTTGACTACGCCACTCACAAAGTGCCAGCGGCCCAACAGACTTGCCGCTTCCTCAACTTTACCCTGCTCAAGCAAGTCCCTAATACGAGTTGCAGAGATTTTCTGTCCACCTGAGCAAAAGAGCTCATGGGCGTGAACTTCAAAGCCATGCTTATGCCCAAGCGAGGTTAGCAACGCGCTTCCTTCAGCTCCTTGTGCGCCTAAACCAAAGTCAGAACCCACATGAACGGACACAGCCGAAACACTTGGAAGCAGCTTGTCCTCAACGTATTGCGTAGCACTCAGTGCCGCAAACTCGCGGGTAAAGTGGTGCACCAAGATGCCATCCACTCCCCATGCGGCAAGTGCACGTAGTCTATCTTCTCCCGAGAGCAACCGCCGAGGAGATCCATCAAACAGCACCTCAACAGGGTCTGGTAAAAACGTCACAGCCACAAGTGGTACATTGCGTGCTTCGGCGTCCTTTTTTGCGCTGGCGAGAAGCCCCTGGTGGCCCTCATGAAGTCCGTCAAAGACACCAAGCACGCACACGCAAGGTTGCCTGTAGCAGTCAGAACGCAATGTATAGAAGTCGGCATCACCAAGCTCACGTGGAGCCGGCAGATGACTTCCATACAAAACGGATTCTCTTATGCGTTCTACCTTGTTCACGTGCGTCCTTACTTACACAAAATACCTTGAGAGAAGTTAGTCTGGCAGACTAGACAGGAACCCTGCCTTGACCAAATTCCTACGAGAGTCTCATTCCACACAAGGCTGACCAGCGAGTTATGAGCAATCTCAGAGAGATCTTCCGGAATACCAAAACGTTTTCCAACCTCAACACACTTGTATTCTGCTGCAGTCAACCTATGCACAGGGTATCCCAGAACCTCAGTTGGATTGAGGCGTTTAGCTTCAAGCATCTGAGCTGGACTTTGTTCAAGCTCTTCTAATAAAGCGCAGCTCCCAAGTGTAATGGGACCAGAGAACGTCCTTCTCAGGCCACTAATATGAGCCTCTGTTCCAAGAGACTGACCAAGATCTCGAGCAATACTTCTAATGTAGGTCCCTTTTGAAACGTCAAACGCAACCGTCCATACCAGTGATTCATCCGTAGTAGAAGGTTTGCGCACCGCCAAAAGAGTAGCGTCGTAAATAGAGACTCGACGAGCCGCAAGCTCTGGCGTCTTACCTTCACGAACAAGCTGATAGGCACGTTTGCCATCAACTGAGATTGCAGAAACTGCAGGTGGAAGCTGGTCTATCGTACCCACCAGCTTTGCGCATGCAGCGCGAGCAAACTCTTCATCGCACAGATTTTCTGGGACAGCAGCAGTGGCTACGACCTGACCGTCTGCATCATCGGTTGAGGTACGAGCCCCAAACGAAATGTCGGCCACATATCCCTTGCGGTCAAGCGTCAGAAGGCCCAAAAGCTTTGTAGCAAGTCCAATACCCACTACCAGCACGCCACTTGCATTAGGATCCAAAGTGCCTGCATGTCCCACGCGTTTCTCGCCAAATGCACGGCGAACGCGAGAAACCACGTCATGGCTGGTCAGCCCAAGCGGTTTGTCAACAGCAATAAGTGCGTTAATTCCACTAGCTCCTCGCTTCACCTATGACTCCTTGTCAAGCGCGAGAAGATCGAGGAGCAGCGGGACTATCTGGGTAAACACATCGTCAATGGTACCTTCAGCGGTAAAGCCTGCAGCTGCAGTGTGTCCGCCGCCACCCATTTGACGAGCTACGCCAGAAATATCTAGCTGAGATTTGGAACGCAGATTGCCGCGAACTTTCCCGCCATCAACCTCTTTAAGGAAGAGTGCGATTTCTGTTCCCTCAACACAGCGCACAATATCTACCAGGCCATCCATCTCTGCTAGAGGAACACCTGATGCAGAAAGATCTGCGGCAGTAACGTAGCTGTAGGCAACACGTCCCTCACCAAAGGTACGAATGCGTCCCATAACCTTTGCGGCAAGATGAAGATAGGCCAAACGATCACTCTGGTAGACATGAAGTGCAATCTGAGATGGAGAAGCACCTGCTTCTACCAGCAAACTTGCTACCTCAAAAGCCTCGCCGTCAGCGTTTTGGTACTGGAAACGACCAGTATCAGTTACCAGCGCACACATAAGACATTGCGCCTCAGATGGAATAAGTTCTGCGCCTAAATGACAGGCAAACTCGGTGATAATGACGCCAGTTGCCGCCGCATCAGGACGCACAAGTCCTGCATTCCAATACACATTGTTATAAGGGTGATGGTCAAGAACTGCTACCGTCTTGGAGCGCTCCATCAGCGCTTCTGCATCAGCCAAACGACCTGCAGTAGAAAGATCTACGCAGATAAAAAGATCTGGAGTTCCCTCGTACTTATTTGCAGGCACAAAGCTCTCAGTACCATCAAGAAACTTGTATATACGTGGTACTTCCCCATCAGCATCTGCCAAAAGATTGGTGACAGTTTTGCTAGGCCATCTTCTCTGAATAATGGAAGAAAGTGCTAATCCAGAGCCAATCGCATCTCCATCAGGAGAAGTATGTGCGCAAACAACGATTGACGAGGCCTGCTCAATCAGAGCTATAACCTCGTCAAACTCTGGACGACTGACTTTTGTATTCAGTGACGTCACTTACTTACGCCTCCTCGTCAGAATTCTCTTCATCAGAAGCTAGAGGGTATCCAAACTCGTCTTTCTCAACACCAAGCGTTGGTGGAACAACCTCAAGGGCTTGAGCAATGCGCTCAGCCTCATCGGTGGTTGTATCAATTTTGAAATCAAGCTCAGGAGTTACACGCCAGTTCAGCGCATGTCCCAAAAGCGAGCGAATCCTACCCTTAGCACGCTTAAGAGCTGCAAGGACCTTATCGTAGCGATCAGGCTCACAGCTTACATAGGCACGCATAAAGGACTTATCAACCGAGACCTCGCAGCTTGTGACAGTCACAAGCTGGAGATCAGGGTCGGAAATTTCAAACAAAAGGATCCAGCTGAGCTTTTCTCGAGCAATCTCATTAGTACGACGAGAAAACTGATTCTGTTTCATGCTGTCCCTTCTTACTCGGTACGAGCCACCTGCTCAATGCGATAGCCCTCAAGCTGGTCGCCAGGCTTGATGTCCTGGAAGTTCTCAAGGCCAATACCGCATTCGTAGCCGGATTTAACGCTCTTAACGTCGTCTTTGAAGCGCCTGAGCGATGCAATCTTTCCATCGTAGACAACAAAGCCGTCACGGATGAGGCGGATGTTATCGTCGCGGGAAATCTCACCATCAGAAATCATGCAGCCGGCAGCAATACCAACCTTAGGTACCTTGAAGGTATCGCGAACTTCAGCAACGCCGGTCTGGACTTCCTGCTCAGTTGGCTTAAGCATACCAATACGAGCTGCGTCAATCTCTTCGATTGCCTTGTAGATAACGCTATACGTTCTGATTTCAACACCTACGCGCTCTGCAGCAAGCTTAGCCTTTGCATCTGGACGGACGCCAAAGCCAATGATAATTGCGTTGGATGCGTCTGCGAGAACAACGTCTGTCTCGGTAATGCCACCAACAGCAGAGTGGATGGTGCTGATACGAACCTCGGACTGATCCATCTTGTCCAGAGAATCCTGGAGAGCCTCGATGGAGCCCTGAACGTCAGCCTTGATGATGAGGTTGAGCTCCTTGACGTCACGGTCAGCCATGGTGTCAAAGAGGTTCTCGAGGGTAACGTGCTTAACACGGTTCTGCTCTTCAATACGAGCCTTAAGAGCACGCTGATCAGCAAGCTCACGAGCATCGCGCTCCTCCTGGAAGACGCGGAACTCATCGCCTGCGCCAGGAACGGTCTGCAGACCAAGAATCTCAACTGCATCAGAAGGACCAGCGGTAGTAACTGCGTTGCCCTTAGGGTCAAGCATTGCACGGACGCGACCAAAGGCCATACCAGCAACAAGAGCGTCGCCGATGTGGAGTGTACCGCGTGTGACCAGAACAGTAGCAACAGAGCCGCGACCACGGTCAAGCTTAGCCTCAAGAACGTTACCAGACGCAAAGGTGTCTGGGTTGGCCTTTAGCTCAAGGACATCTGCCTGCAAAAGAATGGTCTCGAGAAGATCGTCGATGCCCAAGTTCTGCTTAGCGGAGATGTCAACAAACATGTTCTGTCCGCCCCACTCCTCAGGAATAACACCGTACTCGGTGAGCTCCTGACGAACGCGGGTAGGATCTGCGCCTGGCTTATCAATCTTGTTGACTGCAACAACAATTGGAACACCAGCAGCCTTTGCGTGGTTAATAGACTCAATGGTCTGAGGCATAACACCGTCGTCTGCAGCAACAATCAAAATAACAATATCGGTAACTTTTGCACCACGAGCACGCATTGCGGTAAAGGTCTCGTGACCTGGGGTATCAATGAAGGTAATCTCACGGCCGTTAATGGTGACCTGAGAAGCACCGATTGCCTGAGTAATGCCGCCAGCCTCGCCAGCTGCAACGCCAGTGTGACGGATTGCGTCCAGAAGTGATGTCTTACCGTGGTCAACGTGACCCATGACGGTAACTACTGGAGGACGTGGCTTCAAGTCCTTAGGATCATCGTAGAAGGTGAAGGAGTTCTCCTCCTCCTTGGACATGATCTTAATCTGGCGGCCAAGGTCATCAGCAACAATCTCAATAAGCTCATCAGACATGGTCTCGGTAAGCGTCAGAGGATTGCCAAGCAGGAACAGGCGCTTAATGATGTCATTTGCAGGAACACCAAGAAGTTCAGCAAGTTCAGAGACAGTAGAACCCTGAGGGACCTTTACCGTATCAAGCTGGGAAATATCCTGGTCGTTTGCAAGTGCTTCCTCAATACGCTGCTCCATAGCAGCCTCTGCAGCCTGCTTCTGACGGCGCTCTTTACGCTTTTTACGGCGGCCAGTGGACTCACGGCTTGCCTCTTCAATAGCAACGCGAGCCTCATCTAAAACGCGGCTTCTGTTGTAAGCCTCAGCCTCACGTGCCATGCGGCTATAACGGTCTTCTCCGTCATCTCCACCGCGACGATTCTTCTTGCGCTTGCCGTTTGGACGCTCATCAGACAGGGAAGCATCATCGCGCTCATTCTTGAAGTTATGACGAGAAAGAGCGCCACTTGCCTCGCTTGCATTAGCGCGAGCGTGGTTTCTAGGTCCCTTCTCAGCCTTCTTCTGAGCAGCGGACTCCGCTGCCTGCTGCTTCAATACCTCTTCCTGCTGAGCAATCTGGTCAAGCAGGTTATTGAAAGAAGGAGCAGCCTTAGGAGCGGTATCCTTTACGCGGTTACGCTCGGCCTCTTCAGCCTCAAGACGCTTCTTCTCTTCCTCAGCGCGGCGGCGCTCCTCTTCTTTCTTGCGAGCAGCCTCCTCTTTTGCGCGCTTCTTCTCTTCTTCTGCACGCTCAGCTTCACGCCTTGCCTCTGCAGCAAGTCGCTCAGCCTCTGCTGCCTCTGCAGCAGCCTTTGCCTCTTTGGCAGCAGCCTCTTCCTCAGCAGCCTTTTGAGCTGCGATTTCAGCGGCACGAGCCTCCATAATAGGCTGGAGTTTCTTACGAACAATAGAGATATATGCATCTTCAAGCGTAGAAGAAGCAGACTTTGCAGGAATCTTCATGTCCGCAAGGTGCTCGAGCAATTCCTTGCTCTGCATACCATATTCTTTGGCAAGGTCATGTACACGCATTTTTGCCATATATGAAAACCTTCCGGTTGACGGGATAGTTACAGGTAGTTGACTAGATCAGTGAGTCTGGATCAGAAGAAATCTCTGCATTCTCCATGTCATCATGAATGCCACAGAAATCAGAACCAGGTCTTGCCATATTGCGGCAAGGAGTTCCGTTAGGGCTCACATACTTGCAACGATGAGCAATCTCTTCCTCGTCAACAGTCTCTTCAACAACCTCAGGAAGGTTGTTCAGAATGCTTGCAGCAAGGGACTCGTTCTTGATGTCAATGTGAAGACCAGTTAGGCGAGCAGCAAGGCGAGCATTCTGGCCCTCTTTACCAATTGCCAAAGACAGCTGATCATCAGGAACAATAACAGTTGCGTGTCCCGTAGCGCCATCAACAATAACGCGAGAAACGCGTGCAGGTGAAAGTGCAGACGCAACGCAACGAGCAGCATCGTCAAACCAAGGCACAACGTCAACGCGCTCTCCACGGAGCTCAGAAACTACGGTGCGAACACGGCTGCCCTTAGGACCAACGCAAGCACCAACTGGATCAAGGCGCTCGTCAACGGAAGAAACAGCAATCTTGGAACGAACGCCTGCCTCACGAGCAATAGAGCGGATGCTTACAACACCGTCATAAACCTCTGGAACCTCAAGCTCAAAGAGACGACGGATAAGATCTGGATGGGTACGAGAAACAACAATTGGTGGACGCTGACGCTCACCACGAACTGCTGGCTGAGTTGCATTAGGATCGCGAACGTCTACGATAATTGCTTTAATGCGCTGGTTGTGAAGGTAACGCTCGCCTGCTGGACGCTCATCGCGCTCATCAGGGAAACGGCGCTGATCAAAGTGTGGAAGCTCTGCCTCAACACCCTCACGAATCTTAATGATGGTGAAATCAGGAGTGGACTGAAGAACAGTACCTGTGATGATGTCACCAATACGGCCACGGAACTCATCATAAATCTGAGCACGGGCGGCATTGCGCACAAGGGTCTTAATCTCTGCCTTAGCATGCTGTGCAGCAATACGACTGGTATCTGGAGGAGTTACGTCTACCTCGTCAAACTCAGTGTACTCACCAGTCTCCTCATCTGGCTCACCCTTAGGGACAAGCTCGTAGACGTAGACACGACCAGTAGCCCTATCAATGGTGACACGGGCGCCAAAATCAAGATGGAGGACGTCAGCATAGCTTTTTGCCAGAGACTGCTCCAAACGGTCCAGAAGATACAACTCATCGATGTGCTTCTCCTGGCAAAGCAACATCAAAGCTTCCATCATTTCAGATGCCATGAATAATCCTCTCTATCTACTTCTTGGCGGAGGCCGAGAAATCAAAAACTGGTTTAATAACGCACTTCTTTAACTCAGACAAATCAACAGTACAGACCTCATCTTCTGTCTGGATTGAGATAGTTGTACCCTCAATGCCCAAGAGTTTGCCGGTGAATTTACGGCGTCCCTCTGTGGCGGTAGTCTGAAGCTGAATCTCTTCTCCTGCAAAGCGCTCAAAGTCTTTTGCGCGGCGAAGCGGACGAGCCATTCCTGGAGAAGAAACCTCCAAGGTAAATGATGCTGGGAATGGATCAAGCTCATCTATGGTCTCTGAGATCCATGATGTTTCTTGAGCAACTTCATCAAGAGAAATGGTCTCTGCCTTCTCATCATCATGGTCAATTCTTACTCTGACCACAGGATTCTTAGAAGAACCAACAATCTCAACATCAACAATATCAATGTGGTGATTGAGTGCAGCCTGCTCTAGTGCGGACAAGATTTTCTGTGTTGCACCTTCGTTTTGCATTTGACCTCCTCATCTACATACAGAAAGGAAGCGGGGTCAAAACTCAACCCCACTTCCAACTAATAACAACTACGTTTAGAGATATCTTACGAGATAAAGGGCTTCTCGTCAAGTGTTTTTGCTGTTAGGCAACGATATTCACAAGTCGACCCTTAACAACAATGACTTTTCTAATCTCTTTACCCTCAAGCTGATCGGCAATTGCTTCAGTTGCAGCTGCAGTGAGCTCTTCCTCAGAAGCATCGGCAGCAACCTCAATGCGAGCGCGGACCTTACCCTTAAGCTGAACAGCAATTTCAACGGTATTGCTCTTTGCCTGCTCTGGGTCAAACTCTGGCCAAGGCTGGTGATAGACAGGCGTGTCTTTACCCAGAGCCTCGTGGCTGAGCTCCTCTGCCCAGTGAGGAATGATTGGAGCCAGCATGGCAACAACATCATTTGCAACCTTATAGCAAAGCGCAGCATCTCTGGACTCTGCAGGAACCTCGTTGATATAGGCGCTTGCTGCATTAACCAGCTCCATGACTGCAGAAATAGCAGTGTTAAACTGGCCCTTGTCAAACTCGGTGGTGCAGCGGATTCCCATGGCGTTGAGGACGCGGTTGAGCTCAAGCGACTTTGCATCCAAAGCTGTGTGGTCGAGTACGGCAGAAGCATCAGCGGTGCGAGAGAGTTCCCAAACCACACGCCAAGCACGCTTGATAAAGCGGTTTGCACCTGCAACGACCTTCTCGTCCCAGTCAAAATCCTTCTCTGGTGGAGCAACAAAGAGAATGGCAAGACGCATTGTATCTGCACCGTAAGGCTCAATGACAGAACTTGGAGGTACAACGTTACCCTTTGACTTTGACATGGTGTCGCCATGCTCATCCTTGACCATGCCCTGGGTCATCAGGTTCTTAAATGGCTCGTCAATAGCAATCATGCCCAGGTCACGAAGGACCTTAGTAAAGAATCGAGAATACAGAAGGTGCAGAATTGCGTGCTCAATGCCACCAATGTAGTTATCTACCGGCATCCAGCGGTCCACTGACTCCTTAGAGAAAGGAAGCTCGGTGTTGTGTGGATCACAGTAGCGCAGATAATACCAGCTAGAGCAAGTGAAAGTGTCCATGGTATCAGTGATACGCTTGGCGGGCTTGCCGCACTTTGGACAGGTGGTCTCTACAAACTCCTTGCACTCTGCAAGAGTGTCGCCTGCTGCCAGGTCAAGATTGTCTGGAAGCGTAACAGGGAGCTGGTCATAAGGAACTGGGACGTCACCGCAGCAATCGCAGTGAATCATTGGAATTGGATTGCCCCAATAACGCTGCCTTGAGATGAGCCAGTCACGAAGGCGGAACTGAACAGTTCGGCGGCCAACGTTGTGCTCAGTCAGATAGGCAACAACAGCCTCTTCTGCCTCGGAATGCTTACCACCACGAAGTCCAGTGAAAGGGCCGGACTGGACAAGAATACCAACGGTATCCATTGGACCGTCCCAGTCAACGGAGGTTACCTTGTACTCGGAAACTCCCTTGAGCTCCTCGTAGATATCAGTTCCCTCTTCGCAAATGATAGGAACAATAGGCAGGTAATACTTCTTAGCAAAGTCAAAGTCGCGCTTATCGCCTGATGGAACACCCATAACGGCGCCAGTACCATAGTCGAGAAGGACGTAGTCAGCAACCCAAATTGGTACGGTCTGACCGGTGACTGGGTTAATTGCGTAACGGCCTGTGAATACACCGTGTTTCTCGCGGTCTGTACCCTGACGATCAATGGAAGAAACCTTTACGGCCTCCTCATGGAGGGCGTCAAAGGCGGCCTTGTACTCTGAATCCTCTACCAGCTCAGCAGCAAGTTTAGACTCTGGTGGGAGCAGCATGAAGGTGCAGCCGTAGATGGTATCTGCACGCGTAGTGAAGACGGTCATCTTGGTATCGGTTGGCGTGACACCATCGGTATCTGCCAGGGTAAAGTCAATTTCTGCACCCTCGGAGCGACCAATCCAGTTTGCCTGCATGGCGCGAACACGCTCTGGCCAGCCCTCAAGCTGATCAAGGTCGTCGAGGAGCTCCTGCGCGTAATCAGTGATGCGCAGGTACCACTGAGAGAGCTCACGCTTCTCTGGAACCGCACCACAGCGCCAGCACTTACCGTTAACTACCTGCTCGTTTGCAAGAACAGTTTTATCGTTAGGACACCAGTTAACAGGACTTGTTGCACGATATACCAAGCCCTTCTCAAGCATCTTGAGGAAGATCCACTGACCCCATTTGTAGTACTCAGGGTCACACGTGTTAAACATGCGATCTTTGTCGTAAGCAAAGCCCATGCGGAACATAGTCTTTACAGCCTGGTCAATATTTTTATGAGTCCACACAGAAGGCTGAGTATTGTGCTTAATAGCAGCGTTTTCTGCAGGAAGACCAAAAGCGTCAAAGCCCATTGGATGCAAAACGTCAAAGCCACGCATACGAGCCTGACGAGCCATAGCATCGCCAATGGTGTAGTTACGAGCGTGACCCATGTGAAGATCGCCCGAAGGATAAGGGAACATCTCTAGAACGTATTTTTTAGGCCTTGAGCTGTCTTCTTCTGTCTTGTAAAGGTTCTGCTCTTCCCAGACACGCTGCCACTTAGTTTCAATAGCCTCAGCATCGTAAGCAGGAAAATCACCTGTATCGGATACGTTCTGTACTTCCTCGTTTTCCACGAGTTCCCCTTTCTTATAGCGATGCGTCACCAAGCAAAATACTTGGTGACGCTCGTAGTCCATAAATCCTGTGAGTTATGAACGGAAATTGTAGCTGACCTGCTGGTTTGAATCTTTCAGCAAGACGTCGTGTGCGCCGCCCTCAACAATTGAAGTTGAAGAGACAAGTGTAATCTTTGCCTTATCGCGAAGCTCAGGAATATCAAGAGCACCGCAGTTGCACATAGTGGACTTGACCTTCAGAAGTGATGCCTCAACGCCGTCCTTCAAAGGACCTGCATATGGAACGTAGGAATCAACGCCCTCAACAAAGGAAAGACCGCGCTTGTTGCCGCCAAGGTCGTAGCGTTGCCAGTTACGAGCACGTGCAGAACCCTCGCCCCAGTATTCCTTCATGTAAGAGCCGTTAACGATAACGCGGTCAGAAGGACTCTCATCAAAGCGAGCAAAGTAACGACCAAGCATCATGAAGTCAGAACCCATAGCAAGGGCCAAAGTCATGTGATAGTCGTAGACAATTCCACCGTCAGAGCAGATTGGAATATAGATGCCAGTCTCCTCAAAGTACTCATCACGAGCGCGAGCAACATCAATGACAGAGGTTGCCTGACCACGACCAATGCCCTTCTGCTCACGAGTGATGCAGATAGAACCGCCGCCGATACCAATCTTGATAAAGTCAGCGCCAGCCTCTGCCAAGAAGCGGAAGCCCTCAGCATCTACAACGTTACCTGCGCCAATCTTGACGGAATCACCGTAAGTTGCACGAACCCACTCAAGCGTGCGCTTCTGCCACTCGGAATAACCCTCAGAAGAGTCAATACACAAAACATCAGCACCTGCATCAACAAGCAGAGGAACGCGGGTCTCATAGTCACGAGTATTAATACCAGCGCCAACCATGTAGCGCTTAGAGTCATCAAGAAGCTCATCTGGAGCAGACTTGTGGGAATCATAATCCTTGCGGAATACAAGGCTGACCAGGTGGCCGTTCTTATCGACAATAGGAAGGGTGTTGAGCTTGTTGTCCCAGATAAGATCATTTGCCACTTTGAGGGAGGTATCCTCAGCTGCGGTAATAAGCTTATCAGCTGGAGTCATAAACTCAGATACCAGCTTAGAGCGATCATCGCGAGAAGGACGATAGTCACGAGAGGTAACAATACCTACGAGCTTACCGCGAGAAGTGCCGTCATCAGTGACAGGCATGGTGGAGTGACCAGTCTTCTCTTTAAGGTCAAGCACGTCACCAAGGGTCATCTCTGGAGTGAGTGTTGAGTCAGAAACAACAAAGCCTGCCTTGTAACTCTTAACCTCACGAACCATCTGAGCCTCATCCTCAGCGGACTGAGAACCATAAATAAAGGCAATGCCGCCCTGCTGGGCTAAGGCAATTGCCAGACGAGGACCAGAAACTGACTGCATTACTGCAGAAACCATAGGAATGTTGAGCTCAATTGCGCTTTTCTCGCCACGTTTAAACTTTACCAGAGGAGTCTTCAAAGAAACATTTGCAGGGATGTTCTCAGCTGATGAATAGCCAGGAACCAAAAGATACTCAGAAAATGTATGCGATTCGCCTTCGAAGAACTTTGCCATTGTTTTTGGCTCCCTCCTGACCTACCGGTCATGCTCAACGTGTTTTGGCATTGTACCACCAGTGGAGCTAATTATTTAATTTGAACTCCCACTTGAAGCAATAACATCCTCAAAGTTAACAGCAATGTCATGTTTAGTAGGAACCCACTCAACCTTTTTGAACAAAGCCGCAACGGTAATAGGGATATACGTCATCATAAAAATAGGGAACGTAAAGAGATTGGTAAAAATACGCCACTTCTTCTTTACGTGGAAATGCTTGTACTCCGAGATAGTGGTAATAAGCGCCAAAATAAAGAAGACCGCATACATCGAGAAAACCGTCATGACCAAAGATCCCACGCTCATAGCAATCTCTGCATCAGTAGCAACAAAGCCGTGGCTCAAATAGCCAACCAGCAAGTAGGTGCCATTAATAAAGGCTGAAAGCAGTGTCAAAATCATGCCTGGAGCAATGGTCATCAGCATATCGTATGAGGCAAATTGACCCTTAAAAATACCCTTAATTAAATCAAAGCCATACGAGAAGAACACCTGGTAGAAGCCTTTTGTCCAACGCATGCGCTGTGTCCATGACGCCTTGAAAGTTAAAGGCTGCTCATCAAAAAACTCTGCGGGCGCATAACCGATTTGGATGTTATGAGCACTGCAGAAGGTGGAGAACTGAATATCCTCGGTGAGAGTATGAAAATCCCATCCATGCATACCTTTAATAATGCGAGAAGAAACCATCCAGCCGGAACCAGAAACAGCGCAGCTAGTGCCCATCATCATACGGGCGTTATTCAAGAACTTTGCCTCCCGCATAAACCAGGTGGCATAGGCAGAGCTTACCCAGCTAGAATCAAAATTCTTTGAGTTTCTGTAACTGGTGCAGACAAGATATCCTGCGTCAAAAGCCTGATTCATAATCTTCAAGTAGCTTGGAGAAACCAGGTTATCGGCATCCATAATAATGAATGCCTCGTATTTGTCGCCGTACTCATTAAGAATGCGGTCAAAGCCGTAATCCATAACCCAGCTCTTACCTTTACGAGCAAGGTCATTTCTCTCCCAGGTAATTGCTCCAGCTTTTCTCGCCTCTTCAGCTGTTTTATCGGTACAAGCATCTGCAACAACAAAGACATCCATCAGCTCTCGAGGATAATCCTGAGAAAGAATGGACCTGACAAGGTTGCCAATAACTGGCTCTTCATTGTGGGCAGCAATAAAGAAAGCATAGCGGTGCTGCTTTTTTGCCTCTGGCAGTTTTACCTCACCCTTAACTAAAACACGAAGGATATACACAATTTGATAGAAGTATGCGAGTGTAAAGAAAAGCCAGATAATAAAGTTAAAAACAACGATTGGAGTGATACCGAGTCTGTTAAATTGCAATGGCATATATCCCTACGCTCCAAACTCAAGGCAAATATGTTTTATCAGCCAAAATCTCTCAATAAACAATTACCTTACAATCTTAGCGCAATGGAAGGGTCAAAGCGCCCATGCCTTTGAATCCATTTTTTCTCCCACATCAACGCACATGCAATTGACCGTCTTGGATATCGAGAAGAACATCTGCTTCTTGATCTAGTTCATCGGAGTGCATAATCACCACGAC
>JAGZWL010000186.1:0-1189 GCA_018378955.1 Atopobium sp.
GAACCAAGCAGATATAGAAGCTGGAGTGCAGAAACCATTGCAGCGGCTACGTAAGTAAGAGCAGCGGCAATCAGTACCTTTTTAGCGCCATTGTAGTCAAAGCCTGCAGGAGCATTTGCCTTCAAAAAGGCTAATCCACGCCTTGAAGCATCAATCTCTACAGGAAGCGTAACTATATGGAATAAGAAGGTAAATGCATACAGCCAAATTGCTAGCACGGTCATGCCTGAAACATTTAGCAAGACACCAGCAATAAAGACATAGATCCATGCTGCGGATGCTAAATTAACAACAGGAACAAGAGCGGAACGAACGCGAGATGGCATGTACAGCTTAGCGGTCTGAACAGCATGACCTGCTTCATGACAAGAAACAGCAACTGAAGCTACGCTACCCTCAGAGAAATTTGCATCAGAGAGGTGTAGGCAATTATCACGTGGATCAAAGTTATCGGTGAGCTCACCAGAAATTCTCTTGATGCCAACATTGGCCGCTCCGTTAGTGTCCATCATGGTACGAGCAACAGAAGCGCCAGTGGCATTAAACCCTGAAGGAACTAGAGAATACTTTTTAAATTCATGTCTGATGTACCACTGGGTACCCAATCCGAGCACCAACGAGGCAACTACTAGAACAACGTATGGGATAAACGCACCTGAGTAATACATGTTTTTCTCCTATCTATGTATAGAGATGAGTATACCCAACTCACCGGACAAAAAGTCAGGTTTGCAAGAGTAATCGGTAGCCACTTGTTCTTAAGCTTAGGAGCTGCTTTTACAGTAGCTCTACTCGACCGTTTTTAACTGTTAGACCTACCTCGCCATTGAGCAGTCCAACAAGCTGCTTACCTACTAATTGATAGCGCCATCCGGTTTTAAGTCTTGCGTCAGACCTATCCAAAAGCAAATCAGTAAGATCATCTTTATTGGCAATTAACGGAGATGCAATTCCCTCTTTTTCTGAAACAATCCTGATAAGAGCATACATAAGCTCAACAACACCTTCAGAGCCAGCTGAAGGATGAGCGTGATGCTCGATTTTTGGACACTGATCTGCGGGTGTCTTTTGTCCACGCTTAATTGCATCTAGTAGATGCACTACCCCACCTTGAGAGATTTGCTCAGTGCCGCGAATTTTGCGCAGTCTATCTGGTGTTGTAGGAACACGGCGACAAATCTCAATAATG
>JAGZWL010000020.1:0-16657 GCA_018378955.1 Atopobium sp.
TCAAACCTTACGGCTGCTTTTGCGGTTTTTGTGTACCTCATCGTTTTAGACTGGCGACTTGCTCTTGCTGCTCTACTCACTATTATTGTGGGACTTGCCTGTTTATCAGGCATGATGAAAGACTATGAGTATTGGTATCAAAATACTATCGTAACTGGTAAAGAGATGAATAATGCCTCAGTTGAGTACGTGTCTGGAATTGAGGTAATTAAGGCTTTTGGACAGTCCGCAAGTTCTTACGAGAAGTTCTCAAAAGCTGTTTATGCCTCTGCCCATGCTTTTATTGATTGGATGAGCCACTGCCAAATCTGGCAGGATGCCATGCTGTCAATTGCTCCCGCAACGTTAGTAACGGTATTGCCTCTTGGATGCTTATTTGTGCTTCAGGGATCTCTTTCTCCTTCTACGTTTGTTATGTGTGCCGTGCTTTCTTTAGGTATTTTTCAGCCGCTCTTTGAAGCAATGAGCTTTATGGATTCTCTTGCGCAGGTAGGTTCTGTTGTCAAAGAAATCTCTGAGGTATTGAACTACCCAGATCAGATGAGAGCCACGGCTCCCTGCACACTTGAAGGGACTGAAATTAAGTTAAGCGATGTTCGTTTCTCGTATGGAAGTAATGAAGTAATCCATGGGATTACTTTAGATATTGAGCCAGGACAAGTTACGGCACTTGTTGGTCCAAGTGGATCAGGTAAGTCTACTGTTGCGCGGCTTATCGCAGGTTTCTGGGATCCAAATGAAGGGTCTGTTTCTATTGGAGGACAAGATATTCGCTCCTGCGCTCCATCTCAACTCGCGGACCTTGTAGCTTACGTTGATCAAGATAGTTACCTTTTTGATGAGACCATTATGGAAAATATCAGGATGGGCAAAAAAGACGCTACTGATGAAGAGGTAATTGCTTGCGCAAAAGCTTCTGGCTGCCATAACTTTATCCAATCGCTTCCTCATGGCTATCAAACGGTTGTAGGAGGCTCGGGAGGTCACCTTTCTGGTGGCGAGCGTCAGCGCGTGGCAATTGCTCGAGCTATGCTCAAAAATGCGCCTATTATCATGCTCGACGAAGCAACAGCCTACGCGGATCCAGAATCAGAAGCAGAGGTTGAATCTGCAGTTGCAAAGCTGGTGGCTGGTAAAACGCTGGTGGTTATTGCGCACCGCCTTTCAACCGTACAAAATGCCGACAAAATTGTTGTTGTTAATAATGGCTCCATTGAAGCTGAGGGTACTCACGAGCAGCTTATGGAGGCATGTCCACTTTATGCAACCATGTATCGCGCTCATATCGGCGCACTTGATGAGGCTTAAGGAGGGGAGTAGCAATGTTATCTGTCTTAAAAATGTACTTTCAGTTTGGAAGTTCTTATCGCCAGAAACTCCACAAGGGCCTTTTCTTTACCGTGCTTAGTTGTCTCTTTGAAGGTGTGCAAATAACGGCGCTTTGGATTGTTTTTACAGCTCTTGCTACTAATACGCTCTCAACCCAGACGATATTTTCTGCACTGGGAGTAATGCTTTTGAGCATCATGGGAACATTCATCTGCGCTCATTTTAAGAGCGAGAATTTCTGTGATGCTAATTTCAGTATGGCTGGCGCTAAGCGTGCGGAAATTGGCGACACGTTGCGCCGTCTACCCATGGGTTACTTTAACGAGAATAGCCTTGGAGAAGTAACAGCTGTTATGACCAACCAGCTAGATGTAATGCAAAGTCTTGGCGGTCTGCTCTATATGATGGTTGTTGGAGGCTTGGCTTTAACAGCAATTATTGTTGTATTCTTGTTTGTATTTTGTTGGCAACTAGGTCTTATAACTGCGGCTACGTTTGTGTTTTTCTGCGTAACCATGGAGTTACTCCAGACGTACGTTCGCAATACTTCAGATGATTATGTTGCTGCTAGTACTATCTTAATTAGTTCCGTTCTTGAGTATGTTCGCGGCATTAGTGTGGTGAGGGCATTCTCTCTTATTGATGATGCTGAGGGAAAATATGCCAAGGCAGTGGATAATTGCCGTGTTCAGGCGCTCAATCTTGAGTTTAAGGCGCTCCGTTTCTCAGTTTTGCAAATGGTTGTTTCTAAGGCTACCAGCGTTATCATGTGCCTTGTGGCAGTTGGATTATGGCTATCGGGAACACTTGATACAGCTACTTGTTTAACCGTGGTAGTTATGTCGTTTATGTTGTTCAGTCGTCTCGAATCTGCTGGTCGATTCTCAACTATTTTGCGCAATCTTGAAATTGCAATGGAACAAACAAATGCCATTCTCGCCACTCCTGCAATGGACGAGGGAGAAGGTTTGGAGAAAGCGGATTCTTGCGACATAGAGCTTTCTCATGTGTCATTTGGCTACGACGACAGGCAAATTCTTGACGATGTAAGCCTCTCGATTCCTGCAGGTACTTCTTGTGCCATCGTAGGTCCAAGCGGTTCGGGCAAGACAACGCTTGTCCGTTTGATTGAACGCTTCTGGGATGTGAATACAGGTCAAGTGACACTTGGTGGACGCGATGTGCGCGACTATAAGGTTGACGCTCTGCTCCAAAACTTCTCTACTGTTTTCCAGGGAGTCTTCCTGTTTGATGACACCATTGAGAACAACATCAAGTTTGGCAATCCAGACGCAACTCATGAGCAAGTAGTTGACGCAGCTAAGCGTGCTTGCTGTGAAGAGTTTATCCAGGCACTACCTGACGGATATGAAACACGCTTAGGAGAAGGTGGCTCAATGCTTTCTGGCGGCGAGCGCCAGCGTCTTTCTATTGCGCGCGCTATCTTAAAAGATGCGCCAATCGTAGTACTTGATGAGGCAACGGCTAATGTTGATCCAGAAAACGAGCTTGAACTTCAGCGTGCAATCGCAGAACTCACCAAGTCTAAGACCGTTATTATGATTGCCCATCGCCTAAAGACGGTGCGTAAAGCAAATCAGATACTTGTCCTGGATAAGGGCCGTATTGTGCAAAGAGGCACTCACGAATCACTGATGGCAGAAGGCGGCATCTACGCTGATTTTGTTAACATGCGCGAGAAAACCGTCGGCTGGAAAATTGCGTAACTACTGGCAAGCCACTAAGAAATATCACACGTAAAAAAATATGCACCCAAGCAAGCGCTTGGGTGCATATAACGTTAAAGCTGAAATGCGGTTTACTGAACCTGGCAAATCATAGCAACATTGGTTGAAGTGGTGTAGTCACCAAGACGTGGGCTGGTATGAGGATCGCCAGCAGTCAGAACAACAATATCGCCAGTCTCTACAACGCCAACCTCTTTTGCAACGTTCAGAGCGTTGTACATGGTGTTAGAAAGTGTACCCTGCTCAGAGGTCTTGAATGCATAGACGCCCCAATAGAAGCAAGTGCGACGAACTGCCTCATCGGATGGAGACATTGCATACAGAGGACGCTTTGGACGGAAGTTAGAAACAAGGCGAGCGGTACGGCCAGAGTGTGTTGGGCAGATGATGCACTTTGCGTCAACACGGATTGCCATATCAACTGCAGCAAAGCCAGTAGCGCCGTTGACGTTCTTGAGGCCCTCACGCTGGTGATAGACATCCTTGACTGGCAGGTACTTCTCGGTCTCTTTGCAGATGGAAGCCATAGTCTTTACTGCCTCAACAGGGTACTTACCAGCTGCGGACTCACCAGAAAGCATGACGCAGTCAGTGCCGTCGTAGATTGCGTTAGCAACGTCGGTAACCTCTGCACGGGTTGGGCGAGGGTTACGAATCATAGAATCAAGCATCTGAGTTGCGGTAATAACAGGCTTGTAGGCATCGTTGCACTTCTTGATGACAGTCTTCTGGATGTGAGGAACCTCAGCTGCAGGAACCTCAACACCAAGGTCACCACGGGCAACCATGATGCCGTTAGAAGCTGCAAGAATCTCGTCAAAGTTCTTTACGCCAAGAGCAGACTCAATCTTAGGGAAGATCTGTACGTTAGGAGTGCCCATCTCACGGCAGATGTTACGAATCTCCTCAACTGCAGCGCCATCACGGATGAAGGAAGCAGCAATTGCGTCAATACCAAGCTCGCAACCAAACATGATGTCTGCGCGGTCCTGCTCAGTAACGGAAGGAAGGCCAATGTTGACGTTAGGAACGTTTACGCCCTTCTTCTCGCCAAGCTCACCGCCGTTGATGATCTTGCAGTGCATGTCGGTGCCCTCAACGTGATCAACCTCAAGACCAATGAGGCCGTCATCAATAAGGATGATAGAGCCCTTCTTGACCTCTTTTGGAAGATTCTTGTAGTCAAGCGAGAAGCGCTGAGCGTTGCCGATGACGTCATCATCGGTGGTTACAATGACGGACTCACCAGTAGTAAGGGTGACCTTCTTGCCATCCTCGAGAAGACCGGTGCGAACTTCAGGACCCTTTGTATCAAGCATGATAGCAATAGGAATACCAAGCTCATCAGAGATAGAACGAACGCGACCAATCATAGTGCGGTGATACTCATGGCTACCGTGCGAGAAGTTAAAACGTGCGACGTTCATGCCAGCAAGAATGAGCTCACGAAGGACCTCATCACTTTCTGTAGCAGGACCCATAGTACAAACAATCTTGGTCTTTTTGCGAGCCATATCTCTCCTTTTCATAGGAATTGAAATCACATTCGGTTATCAATAGTAACCGTTTTCAGAGTGTTTGTTTCTCTGGTACTTAGCAAACCACACTTTTATCAATGTAATCAGTACCCTCAGCAAAAGCAGTTGCGTTATCTAGCGTAACCTGAGCAATCTGAGAAAGTGCCTCATGAGTAAAGAACGCCTGGTGACTTGTCATGACAACGTTAGGGAAAGAGCAAAGCGTAGAGGTAACTGAATCAAAGACCTCAGCGCCGCGGTCCTTATAGACGTTTGGATTTTCTTCTTCATAAACGTCAAGACCACAAGCACCAATTTTGCCAGAAAGAATGCCGCGAATAAGAGCATTGGTATCAATAAGTCCACCGCGACCAGTATTAACGAGGATAACGCCATCTTTCATCTTTCCGATGGTCTTATCGTTAATCATGTGGTAGCTTTCGTCATTCAAGAAAGCGTGGAGTGAAATAAAGTCCGAACGCTCCCAAAGCTCATCGTAGCTGACATACTCATCAACAACATGCTCGTCATTGACAAGGCTCATGTTTGGATACAGGTCTGCACCAAGAACATGCATACCAAAGCCTTTACAAATGCGGCAGAGTGCAGCGCCAATGCGACCAGTGCCTACAATACCTGCAGTTTTGCCGTGAAGGGTATCGCCAACAAGACCAACAAGTGAGAAGTTATTCTCGCGAATTCTGATGTAGCCACGGTGAATACGACGGTTAGCAGCAAGCGCAAGACCCATTGCGTGCTCTGCGATTGCTTCAGGGGAGTAAGCAGGTACGCGCGTAACCGTAATACCAAGGTCTTTAGCAGCGTTAACATCAACAGCATCAAAACCAGCGCAGCGCATAAGTAGAAGCTTAACGTCAAAGCCGGCAAGAATCTCAAGAGTCAGGATTGAAGCATCTGCATTAACAAAAGCGCAGACAGCGTCATAACCCTTAGCAAAGCCTGCGGTCATAGGCGTAAGGTTTGACTCGATGTAGTCGATTGAAATGTCTGGATACTTTGGAAGCTCAAGGTTAAAGGAATCCTTGTCGTAACTTTGAGCACCATAAAACAGGATTTTCATAACTGCCTCCTTGCCAAAACTAACGTTTGGCTTATGTTGTTATGTTCTGCGTTTATTGTACCCCTTGGATAACAATTATTCGCCGCATAACAGGAGTTTTAAGAAATATTTATGAGGTTTAAAAAAACAAAGAATACGGTAAAATGATAGAGCATTGTAAGGTCCTATGATAGGACGTTGTAAGGTCCTGACACGGCAACCTTGGTGAGCCCTTGCCCCTTCTCCTGGGGAATTATGATCGGGCATCAATCTGTCAGGTAGAAACCCAGGAGGAACATTGCAAGAGTATCTTTCAAGTGCGGCTGATGTTATCAGCGCACAAAAAACTGATGCTGAAGCTGGCCTTTCTGATGCAGAAGCAGCTTCGCGTCTTGAGGCCCACGGTCTTAATAAGCTCAAAGAAGCGCCAAAAGAATCAATTATTAAAAGATTCTTTGCACAGATGGCTGATCCTATGGTCATCATGCTTCTTGTCGCTGCTGCGATTTCTGCTGCTGAAGGCATTTATACCGGAGAAGGCGGAATTGCAGACGTTGTAATTATTCTGTTTGTTGTTGTCATCAATTCCGTTCTTGGTGTTGTCCAGGAAGGCAAAGCCGAGGAAGCTCTTGCTGCTCTGCAAGAGATGAGCGCAGCTCAGAGCAAGGTTATGAGAGACGGTCGTCTTGAGACGGTTGCCTCAACCGAGCTTGTTGTGGGCGATATTATTCTGCTTGAGGCAGGTGACTCTGTCCCAGCTGATTGCCGCATTTTTGAGAGCGCTTCTATGAAGGTAGAGGAGTCGGCGCTCACGGGTGAATCAGTTCCTGTCGAGAAACACGCTGAGACCCTCAGTCTTGCTGAAGATTCCGATGATATTCCTTTGGGTGACCGAAAGAATATGTGCTACTCCGGATCTATTGTGGTCTATGGACGCGGTCGTGCAGTTGTTGTTGCAACAGGCATGGACACCGAGATGGGCAAGATTGCAGATGCAATTTCTCAGGCAGAAGAGGGGCAGACTCCACTTCAGATTGCGCTTGATAAGCTTTCCCATACACTTACCATTCTTGTTGTTGTCATCTCACTGCTTGTTTTTGCAACAGGCTTTATTAAGCACGGTGCCGAGATACTTGGCAACTTTGACCTTATCCTCAGTACGTTTATGGTTGCAGTTTCTCTTGCAGTAGCTGCAATTCCAGAGGGTCTTGTTGCCGTTGTTACCATCGTTCTTTCTATGGGCGTTACTAGAATGAGCGAGCGCCACGCTATTGTCCGCCGTCTTACTGCAGTTGAGACCCTTGGTTGTACTCAGGTTATCTGTTCTGATAAGACTGGTACTCTGACCCAAAACAAGATGACTGTTGTTCGTCATGAGACAGAAAATCTTGATGCACATGTACGTACTATGGCACTGTGTTCAGACGCCACCTGGGATGATGCGGAACAGGTGGCAAAGGGTGAGCCAACCGAGGCTGCTCTTGTTGCAGATGCTGCAAAACTTGGATACACCACAAGTGATCTTGCTTCTTCTCGCCCTCGTATTGGTGAGGCACCCTTTGATTCTTCTCGTAAGATGATGTCTGTTGTGGTGCGTACCCGCTCTGGCAAGGTTGTACAGCACACCAAGGGTGCGCCTGATGAGGTACTTGCTCGCTGCACCAAGATTATGACAAGCGATGGCATTATTGACCTCACCGATGAGGCTCGCTCTGAGATTTTGGTTCAGAACAAGTCTATGGCTGACCAGGCTCTTCGTGTTATGGCATCTGCTCGTCGCGATTGGGGAACAGAAGCTCCTTTGAGCTATGACCCAGCTAACCTTGAGCACGACATGGTCTTTGTTGGACTTTCCGGCATGATTGACCCAGTTCGTCCTGAGGTTAAGGGTGCTGTTGCAGAGGCGCATAGCGCTGGTATGCGTACCGTTATGATTACGGGCGACCACATTGATACAGCTGTTGCTATTGCAATTGAGCTGGGTATTATTACTGATCGCTCTCAGGCTATTACTGGCGCACAGCTTGACAAGATTTCTGACGAAGAGTTTGAGCATCGTATTGAGACTCTTGGCGTTTATGCACGCGTTCAGCCTGAGCACAAGGTTCGCATTGTTGATACTTGGCGCAAAAAGGGCATGGTTACAGCCATGACGGGCGACGGCGTTAACGATGCGCCTTCCATTAAGCGCGCTGATATTGGTATTGGTATGGGTATTACTGGTACCGACGTTACCAAGGGCGTTGCAGATATGGTTTTGGCTGACGATAACTTTGCCACCATCATTAGCGCCTGCGAAGAGGGAAGACGCATCTACGACAACATTCGTAAGTGCATCCAGTTCCTCTTGAGCTCCAACCTTGCTGAGGTCATTTCCGTCTTTATTGCGTCCCTGGTTGGCTTTACTATCCTTCAGCCTACCCACCTTCTGTGGATTAACCTGATTACTGACTCTCTGCCAGCTCTTGCTATGGCAACCGAGAAGGCTGAGCCAGGTATTATGAAGCGTAAGCCTCGTAACCCTAAGGACGGTATCTTTGCAGGTGGCGTTGGCTTTGACTGTCTTGTTCAGGGCTCTATCATTGCTCTTCTCACCATTGTCAGCTATTTCATTGGCCATTACTTTGAGTATGGAACCTTTGATATTTCACAGGTTATTGCAAATCCTGAAGCTGGCGTTGAAGGCATGACCATGGCATTCTTGACGCTTTCTATGGTTGAGATGTTCCACTCCTTTAACATGCGTTCTCTGCGTGGTTCTATCTTTAAGCTAACCAGCCAAAACATTTGGCTGTGGGGTTCTTTTGTTATGTCTTTGATTCTCACCTTTGTGGTAATTGAGACACCACTTTCTCAGGCATTTGGCTTTGCTGAGATTGGCTTTGAAGAGTACGCCATGGCAATGCTTTTAGCTGCATCGATTATTCCTCTGATGGAGCTTTATAAGGCTGTTATGCGTTCTGTTCAAAAGAACAAGGCATAAGGTAGAGGAGTACTCTTGTCCGCTAAGCGTACAAAAAGTTCCAAAAAACTAGGAGCCGGCAGGACTCAAGGGTCTCTGCCGGCCCTTTCTTCATTGCTGGACGTTCCAGCGTTTGAGCAGCTGACTCCATCGTCGGATCAGATGCGAGCTTATACAGACGTCGTATCTGAGCTTGAAGTTCAAGGGGTTTCTCGCCAGATGATGACTATGGCCTGCGTGGTCCGCTTGGATAGGGGATTTCCTGCGGTTGTTTCAGAGCAGGGAGTGTTTCGCGCCGAGTTTGCCGCGCGCGTGACCAAGGGCCAGAACTCCACGGTAGCCGTTGGTGACTGGGTGTGCGCTCGCATTCCGGACTCACACGATATGGGCATCATCGAGGCGATTCTGCCGCGAGAGACCGATATTGCTCGCTGGAAGGGTGGCGCTCGCGGTCAAAAGCAGACTTTGGCCGCAAACGTTGATCTTGTGCTTGTGGTGCAGGCTCTGGATGGCGAGGCTATCTCGGTTGATCGTATTGTGCGCTCGGCAGTCATTTCTAAAGATTGTGGTGCAGCCTGTGCCGTGGTGCTTACTAAGTCAGATGTAGCTGGACCAGAGCTTTTGGCTCAAGAGATTTCTTCTATCACCGCAGCTCTTGGTTCTACGGTAAAGATTGTTGCAACGGCTTCAAAGCTTGAGGGCGAGAAACCCGAGGCACTTGCAAATCTTGCGCAGACCGCCCAAGATCTTGGAGCTGCGTGGGGAATCGATGCGGTTCGTAGCCTTGTTCCTTACGGTTCCATAGCTATTGTGCTTGGTGAATCAGGTGCTGGTAAATCTACGCTTCTTAACGCACTTTTGGGGCATGAAGCACTTGAAACGGGAGAAGTTCGAGAGTCTGATAAGGCGGGACGTCATACAACGGTTGCTCGCCGTATGGTAGCGCTTCCTGACGCTGGTGTTATTGTGGATGAACCAGGGCTCAGAAGCTTGCCTATTGTGGGCCATGAGAGGGGATTGCAAAAGATATTCCCTCATATCTCTGAAGCAGCGCAAACATGTAAGTTTAGGGATTGCACCCATACTCACGAGCCAGGATGTAGCGTTCAAGACGCTCTGCATGAGAGGCATATTACAGAACCCCAGTTAAAGGCTTATTTATCTCTTGCAAAAGAAATGCGAGAAAGTCAGCAATTGCTTGACCCTGATGTTGTGCTTTAAGCTTTAACAGCGTAAATCCTCTAAGCACTCTGGCTTGACTAGGGTGCTTTTTTATCAAACCATCAGGAAATATGCTATATTGAGACTAACGAGGGTTGGTCCCGCCCAGCTAATTGGGGAGGGTCAACCCTCGTTCATGAGTGAGGTAAATCACTTAGAAAATCATTCATTACAATCCCTCTAAAAATGTAGCAGTTATGATGTTCTAAAAATTTTTATATATCAAATTAAATAAAAATTTAAATTACCTATTTTACATTGCGTCGCTGCAGCCTGTGGATACATTACTTTGTGTCAGATTCGCGTCAGCTATCTGACATATTTGTGCAGGTAAATCTTTTGTTTTTGTCCTCCCTCTCTCAATCCGAGCGCACAATCGATATATCGCAAATGGAGGGAGGACAAACAGTGACTAAGAAAACAAGAATTTTAATTTCTGTGTTAAGCGCACTTTTGGCCAGTTTTTGTTTCTTTGCATACGTGCAAAGTGTCCGTGCTGATGCTGAGAAGTCACGAGCAGAGGCAATACAAAAATACGGTGGAGAACTCACGTCAATTCTGGTGGCCACAAAACAAATAGAACCTGGAGAAACTCTCTCATCTTCTAATACCCAGATAAAAAGCTGGATTTCTGATTTGATTCCCGAAGGCGCAATTACTAATCCAGAAAGTGTTATGGGTCGTACGGTTTCATCAGTTATTGGAGTTGGAATGCCTGTTGTTTCTCTTCATCTACGATCAGTTGCCTCTCAAATTTCTATTCCAGAAAATCTTGTTGGTCTCACTATTTCCCATGGCGAGAAGTACGGATTAGCTGAGAGGCTCAGTGCTGGCACAAAGCTTGCAGCGTATGAGGTTACTGATTCTCTTATTACCTGTATTGCTTCGGATATTGCGGTGTTGTCAGATGACACCGAAGGCACTCTTTACACTTCCTCCTCCGTAACGCTTGGATTGACTCCTGAACAGGTTCCTGCCGTGCTTTCTGCATACGCTCGAGGAACACTTCGATTTACTCTTCCTGGGTCAAAGATTAACGCTCAGGACTTAGTAAAGAACAACTCCTTCGTTGAACAAGAAGACTCAAAGGATCTTTCTGACAAGACAGATCAAGCAAGCTCATCTGATGTAAGTGAAGATGTGCATCCAGAGAACCCTACTTCTTCAACAACCAACCAAAACAGCGACAGTGCGTCACAAGTAGACTCGTCTACTAATCCAGGAGGTGAAGCGTGATGTTAGAAAAGTGGATCTCATACGTAGGTCTTGACGCACGCGTTGAAATTGGAGCCATTCTTACGTACTTGGGAATTAGCAATAGGTGTGAATTTGCCGATTCAGCAGCATCTCTTAGATCAATTGTAGCCTCTTCAACTCCTCAAGATTATTCAGTCTTAATTGGTAATACCGGCTCCGATGTTTCGGATATAAATCTAGCGGCTGCAATTGTTAAAGATGGAAATGCTCGCTGTGTAGTGCTTGTAAGATCTGGCGCTTCTGGATCACTTCGTTCTAGAGCAGCTAAAGCAGGAGTTGATTTAGTTATTGACCCTATGGAATTGGGGGATCTGGTAAAGGTTGGAAGAGGGTATCAATCATACGGGGCTGACAGGCTTTCTCAGCCTTTACCAGAAGCTTCAGATTATGTTGCCAGTATCCAAGAGCTAAATACCTATCTACAATCTCTTATTCCTCTTGATAAGACTTTAAAAGCTCCGATTCTGACGTTCACTTCAGGAAGAGGAGGAGTGGGAAAGACCACACTTGTTTCTTCAATGGCACTGCTTGCTTCTTCTTGGGGCTTGAAGGTTGCGTTGGTTGATTTTGATCTGTCTTATGGAAATGCTTTTGAGAAGCTTGGAATTAGGCAGCCAAAAGACTTCTCTGATCTTGTTGCTGATGTACCTTCAGAAAAAGAGAGCCTTCTTGAAAAGGCAACTTGTGTCCATAGAAATTTGTATCTTTTTGGCCCTTGTGTAAAACCTGAAATGGCAGAGCTTCTATTTCCTTGCGTGAGTCATTTTCTCCAAGCTGTTTCTGGTTTGGTTGATTTGGTGCTCGTAGACACCACGACAGCATCAACAGATTGCTATGCTCAGGCAGCACAATGCGCAGATAGGCTGGTTATTGTTTCGGAGAACCCTCTAACGTGCATTAACTCTTTGGCAAAAGTAAGTGGACTTGCAGTGCGTCTTGGAGTGGCAAGAACTCGCATTATTCGACTTGAAAACAAAGCAAATCCAAAGGTTAAACAGGACTTTTCTATTGGAAAGGCAGAGATTGGTCTTGAAGCAGCAAAGATGTTTAGGATTTTTGAAGGCGGACCAGGGTTTCAGGAGCTTATTCAGCAAGGAAAGCTTTCTGTGTTGTTACAAGAGGAAACTTCATTTGCGCAGTCGGTTTCTTTTGTTCTTGCGCATTTCCTTAACGAACTGGGCATTCTTCCACAGCTGCGAGAGGCTCAGATTGCCCTGCAAGTAGCTCCTGAGAAAAAGACATTTAGCTTATTCAATAGGAGGAAGGAGGTGGGTTAATGCTTGTCTTTGAACGCGTTGCTAAGCAAATTGAGGCTCAAGATGAGAATGACTCACTACTCCAAAAAGAAGTATTTCAGAAGGCTAGAAAGAAGTTAAAAGAAAAACTTGTTTCTCGATTAGGACTTTCTACGGTTTCTTCTCTTATAACAGGCAGTGATATCGATCGCGTAAGAGACGAACTAAGAGTTACCTGTGAAGCAATTGTTAATGAAGAGAAGGACGAGCTCTTTAGCTCAGTTGACTATGAGGAAACAATCGAACAGGTAATCAATGAAGTATGTGGTCTTGGTCCAATTCAGCCACTACTGAATGATAAAGATGTTACGGAAATCATGATTAATGGCTGCAACAATTTGTTTTACGAGAAAAACGGCGAGCTATTTGAATCAAAAACAGTCTTTGACTCTGAAGAGCAGATTTTGATTGTTATGGATCGTATCTTATCTCCATTAGGAAGAAGGCTGGACAGGGTGAGTCCTATTGTTGATGCTCGTCTTGAGAATGGGGACCGTGTAAATGCGGTTGCAAGCCCTGTTGCAGTGAACGGCACTTCAGTAACTATCCGAAGATTCACTGGAAAAATTACTTCTTTGGACCGGTTAGTGGAAATGAAATCGCTGCCTCAATGGCTTGCAAGATTTTTGTCTTGGGCTGTGAAGTGCAGACAGGGAATCGCGGTTGTTGGAGGAACAGGATCCGGTAAGACTACGCTTTTAAATGCACTTTCATGTGAAATTTCAAAGTCAGAAAGAATTGTCACTATTGAGGATTCAGCGGAGCTTAAGTTCGATTCGCATCCAAATGTTGTCAGGCTAGAGGCTCGGCCCGCCTCAATAGAAGGAACAGGAGAAATAACCATTAGATCATTGGTGAGAAACGCGCTCCGAATGAGGCCAGATCGCATTGTAGTAGGAGAGGTAAGAGGTGAAGAGTGCATTGATATGCTGCAGGCTATGAATACAGGTCACGACGGTTCTTTAACTACATTGCATGCCGGAACCGCTCAAGAGGCAATATTGCGCCTAGTGTTGATGGCTCGTTTTGGAATGGACTTACCTGCAGAAATCATAGAAAAGCAGATTGCCACTGCACTTGATCTGATAGTTATGTCTCAAAGATTTCCTGATGGAAAACGATATGTGACCAGCGTTTCAGAAATCTCCTTGTCTTCGTCAGGATCAGTTGAAGTGCAAGACGTGGTGTCGTTTGACGCGCAGAAAAGAAGTTGGCTTTTTGTAAAAGTTCCTTCTTTTATCAATCGTGCAATACAAGAAGGAATACTCAATAAAAAGGAGGTTACTTCATGGATGTCTTTACTTCCTCAATCACAGGAGGTGTTTTTGGAGTAATTATTTATTTTCTTGTATGCAACGGTGAGGAAAAAACTGTTTCTCAAATAAATGCACGAGTAACAGGTTATGTAGTTCAGTTTTTTCAATTTGCACGCAATAGCACTTTTGTCCAGCGCTTGCTCAAATGGGAACCTTTTTCTTATACATCAATGCAGCTACGTAATCGTTTTCTTTACAAATATGGGATTACCTTAGTCACTGATGCTTTCGTACTGTTTTTTATTAGTGGCATAGCTGGATCCATCTTGCTTGGTGTTCTATTTGAGTCTGCAATAGGTACGCTTTGCGGTGTTTTCTCGTTATTTCTCGTTCCTTATTTTCTATATGAACATGCCAAGCATCAATCTGCTTTAGAAATCGCCCATATGATGCCTTCGATTTTTAGAACAATCGCCGTTGCTCTTGGATCAGGTCTCACACTTTCACAATCTATTGAATATGTCAGTAAACACACAGAAGGTGTCGTATCAGAAAATTTTTATATTGCTGACATGCAAATCAAGTGCGGTTTTCCTATCGAAGAAGCTATTGAGGACTTGGCAGAAAGGTTGGATGCTCCAGGTGTTAATTTGCTGGCTAGCGCCTTAGTAATTTCACATAGAACAGGGTCTCCGCTTAAGAGTCTTTTACAGAAAACTGCCGAGTTAGTTGAATTACAAGAGAAGAATCAAAGGCTCATAGCAACAAAGACTGCTCAAGTTAGATTATCTGCTCGAATTGTATGTCTTCTCCCAGTTGTTTTATTGATTGTCTTGTCGCTTCTATCGCCGGACTTTCAAAAGGGTTTATTTACGCCATCGGGCGTTATATGCACATCAATTGCAATGGTCATGGATTGCGTTGCTCTTTTGATTATTCGAAGCATTATGAAAGGAGTAATGAAGTGATGGATTTACTATGCTCCGTATTATTTGCAACATGCATAGGTATTCTCGCCCTAGTTGTTCCCGTCAATTTGAATCATTTTGATGTCCATAGCTATTATCAGCAAATTATAAGAGGCATAAAAAGTCACAAGAGAATGAGCCTCCGGGCAAAGTCTGAGTTTACAAGAAAATCATGCCTACGTGAGATGCCAGAAATGATTGACATTTTGATTCTTGGGCTGTCATCAGGGCTATCTTTTGATTCAGCGCTTGATCTGTATTGTTTGCGAGAATCTGGAGAATTATCGAGAGAGCTTTCAAATGCTCATATGACTTGGAAGCTTGGTGCTACTACTCGCGAAGAAGCACTCAATCAGATGGCGGCAAAAGTAGGAGTTCCATCGCTTAAAAGCTTTGCGACTGTTGTGAATGAAGCGCTTACTTTTGGAACTCCTCTTGCAGAAATATTAGATAGACAAGCTTCAGTTCTTCGCGATGAGCAGCGTTCGCTGTTAGAAACGGAAATTGAAAAGATCCCAATTAAAATGCTCATCCCTCTAGGAACGCTGATTGTTCCAGCAATGTTACTTGCAATTTTAGGTCCCTTGCTTGGACCTGCATTTTCTTCTTAAGAGAAAGGAAAGCCGATGATGTTCTTCTATCAATTTTTTAGGTATCTACAAGGCTTAAAAGAGGATGAATCTGGACAGGGAACTACAGAGTATGCAATTTTAGTTGGCGTACTTGTAGTTATTGCGATTGTCGCAATCATTGCTTTTAAAGGTAAAATTTCTGAGCTTTGGGAAGCAATTACATCGGGAATTAATTCTCTATGAGCAGAAAGAGCACTGCTGCTTATTCTGTGTTCATTATTGTCACTGTATGTTTGCTATTTGCTGCACTTCTCGTATTACCAAGAAAACAGGACCATTCATCAAATACGAGCTCAGACTATGTGCAGACTCATGAAAATAGAGACGACAAAAAAGCCAATGAACAGCCAATCTCATATGCAGCAGCAGAAGATTTGTTTAAACAGAATTCCGTGCAAAGAGATAGTAAAGAAACTATTCAAAACGAAGCCCAGAGTATTTTAGAGGGCTATCAGCAAAGAGCTGATTGTGTGCTTGTTTATTCCGGATATTTAGACATAGCCGGCAATGTATGGGGCTGTTTAGTTAATGGTGGAAATTGGTCAGAACTTGTGACTGTTTCTGATCAAGGAGAGATAAGGAGGGTCTCAACATGTCACATATCCACTCAAGATGCGAAGAATCTATTAGAGCAATCAAACTAGGTGTTAAGAATACACAAGGACAAGCAACGCTTGAATATGCTCTAGTTTTATTTTCGTGCTTAATTGTCATTACGTCTCTTGGTGTGATATATCACTTTGTGCAAAATGGAGCAGTTGTTCAACTGGCTACTCAAGCTGCTTCACATACTATGCATGACTCTCTTTTAGATTTAGCCAAAGATGTTCTCTCGTTTTAAACAGAATGCTGGTCAAGCGTCAGTAGAAGCTGCGCTGTTATTTCCCGTTATTCTGATGATTATTGCATTGCTTGTAGAACCTGTTTGCATTCTCTATACAAAGACAGTTATGGATGGAGCCTGTGCAGAAGGATTAAGAGTAGCAACAACGTCTTCTGACACTGAGTTAATAGAGTCCTATATCAAACGCAGACTTAAGGCTATACCAGAGATACCTCTATTTCATAAGGGTGGAGATGAGGACTGGAATATCTCTATTGATAAAAAAGAAAACGATGTCTTGATTGAAATTACGGGTCATGTGGCAGCGATGCCGCCAATAGGCTGGTGTTTATTCCTTGCAGGTCAGACGGATAACCAAGGGATTGTCTTGCATTCAAGTTTATCTGCTAGTACGTATCCAGATTGGATTGAGGGTTCTTATGCGGATTGGATTGCCTTTTGGAAAGGATAAACATAAGAGAATAAAGCTTGGACTTTCCATGTTTATAGACGATACAGGCGGTATTACGTCAATCGCTTTTGCAAGTGCGCTTTTAGTATGTCTAGCGCTTGTATTCGCACTGGTATC
>JAGZWL010000187.1:0-1148 GCA_018378955.1 Atopobium sp.
GGGAGATAACTGCTGGTTTGGCGGAAATGTGACGGTGCTTCCCGGTGTAACTATCGGAGATAACTGTGTAATTGGTGCTAATAGTCTGGTTACTAAAGATATTCCAGACAATTCTCTTGTTGTTGGTTCTCCCGCAAAGGTCGTACGTCAAATTACCGAGGCAGATAAGCTGGGACTTAAAGACCTTTTGGGCTAGTTCTGTTAGGCTAGGAGCGCGTGGTTTCGGGGCATAGGACTTCAGAGTACTCGGTTTCAGAGCGCACAAAAAATGCGCGATTTAAGAAAACGCTGCTAGATTAGGCCTTTTAGGGAGATTGTTTAACTATTTATTTGATGTTAGAGGCATCCGCGCTATAATAAATAAACGGGGAGCTGGGAAATGGCCCGGCTGAGAGGCAGCACCTTATGCTGCGACCCATAAACCTGATCTGGGCAATGCCAGCGTAGGGAGCCAATGCCGTCCTTACGCACTATAAGAAGGAGGGCATATGAAAAAACTTTCTCAGTTTGCATTGCAAGCCATATCCCTTACTTCTTTTCTTGTGCTTTGGCAGCTTGTTATTGTCGTAGGAATTATTCCAAATTACCTTGTTCCGACTCCTATACAGGTTATATTTGCGCTTGGGAAAGACTTCCAGCTTTTGATGACACATACAGGGATTACGCTTCTAGAATCTCTTGTAGGTCTGGCTATTGGAGTGCTTATTGGCTTTGCACTTGCGGTTCTTATGGACTTCTTCAAAACGCTGGACAAACTGCTCTCTCCACTTGTTACTATCTCGCAGACTATTCCTATTGTGACCATCGCGCCGCTTCTGGTGCTTTGGCTGGGTTATGGCCTTTTGCCAAAGATTGTTCTTGTGGCCATTTCAACGTTTTTCCCTATTACCGTGGCGTTGAACTCGGCATTTAAAGCAATTGATCCTGATATGGTTGACCTGATGACCACCATGGGAGCTAGTCGTGTGCAGATTTTTTGGCACGTCAAGTTGGCTGCTGCTGCACCACAGTTTTTCTCGGGACTCAAAATGAGTGTGACCTACGCCGTAATTGGCGCGGTAATTGCAGAATGGCTGGGGGGCGACGCTGGACTGGGCGTATATATGACGCGCGTCAGAAAGGCGTTTGCGTACGACAGGATGTTTGCG
>JAGZWL010000188.1:0-1148 GCA_018378955.1 Atopobium sp.
CCAATATGTTCAAGGAAATCGAGAAGGTAATGGACAGCGTTAGTAGGCTGTTAGAGATGAAACCCTTACCCGAAGTCTCCTCTCCCGCACTCATCACGTCCCACGATGTCTCATTCAAGAACGTCCGATTCTCATATTCCAACGAAGAAGTGCTCCACGGCATCTCTCTTGAAGTGCCTGAAGGTACCTCGTGTGCTCTGGTGGGACCAAGTGGTTCTGGAAAGTCAACAATGGCCAAGCTCATTGCACGATTCTGGGACGCGGGATCAGGAGCAATCCGCATCGGGGAAACTAACGTGCGCGATATACCACTTGATCAGCTCGCTGGTCTTGTAAGCTTTGTGACTCAAGACAATTTCCTCTTTGATCGAACAATCTTTGAGAACGTAAGGCTCGGACGTGAGGGCGCAACTGACGCCGAGGTAGAGCGCGCACTTGCCGCTGCACACTGTGAAGAGTTGGCAGATAAGCTTGCAAATGGATTTGAGACCCTTTCCGGAGAAGCCGGAGGAGCTCTTTCGGGTGGAGAACGCCAGCGTATCTCTATCGCACGCGCTTATCTGAAAGATGCACCGATTCTTGTGCTCGATGAGGCAACTGCGTTCATAGACCCCGAGAGTGAGGAGCTCATTCAACAGGCACTCTCAGAACTTGCACGTGGAAAGACGCTGATTGTAATCGCACACAGAATCTCAACGGTGCGTAATTTTGACAAGATAGTAGTCATGGATTCCGGAAACATCGTCGCTGAGGGAACACATACGGACCTCCTTGGTTCAAGTGATCTCTATCACCGCATGTGGGAAGCACATATCTCCAATGGAACTCATGAAGTGAGAAAGGGGTAGCGTAATGTTTAGTGCGCTTATAAAAGTGGTCCGTTGGACGGGCAACAAGAAAACGCGAATTCTCTTTGGCTTTGCATACTCTTTTCTTATCTCACTTGTTTCTGCAGCACCCATCGCTATTGCCGCCTGGGCCATGTGCGGGTTTCTCGGCTTATCAAATGGCGAGAAACCCGATCTTAAAATTGCACTTACGGCTGGGCTGGCCATTATTGCTTCGATTGCGCTACGCGCAGCACTTATGTGGTTGAGAGCACGAGCCGAGGAAACCGTAGCCGCAGAACGTTCTAACGAGGTGCGCAT
>JAGZWL010000021.1:0-15839 GCA_018378955.1 Atopobium sp.
GGAGCGTTTAGACATAGCAAGCGGAATTGCCACGCCAACTACCAGGTAAGAAACAAGTGCAATAACACCTAAAATCCAGTTGGTAGTACCTGCAATAAACCACACCATTACAATGCAGAACACAACCGCAATGCAGATAGGCGAGATAGTGTGTGCGTAGAACACCTCAAGCAGTTCAATGTCTGAGGTGATAACACTCATCAGGTTGCCCTTATTTTTGACCTCAAGCTTTGCAGGAGCAAGCTTTCTGAGCGCCGTGAACACACGGTCTCTAATAAGCGCAAGCAGTTTAAACGCAATAAAGTGGTTGCATTCCTGCTCGGCATAGCGCAGCAGACCACGGACCAGGGCAAACAAAAGCATGCCACCAAAAAGCAACACCATAGGAGAAGATGAAGCAAAGCCCATAGCGCTGAGCAGCGCATATGCTCCAAAAATGCTGATGAACGTGGCGGCAAGGTTACCCAAAACGCCCATCAAAATTGCAAGTATCATAAAGCCAGCCAGCGGACGAACCAGCCCCACCAGCCTCAACATAATGGTGAGCGCACTACGGCGAGAAGTACGTGCAGTTGTGGCGCTGTTCTTAACTTCTGTTTTCATTACGCCTCAACTCCTTTCACATAATTCTCAAGCTCAGTCTGGGCCCGCGTCATTCGTTTGTACTCGTCATTTGTTGCAAGCAACTCTTGGTGCGTTCCACTTCCAACAACACGACCATGCTGCATAACAACAATCTGATCAGCATTTTTAACGTTTACTAAGCGGTGAGAAATTACCAGCACCATCTTTGTCTGAGCAAGCTGGTGAACCTGCTGCATAATAACGTCTTCACTCTCAACATCAATATTTGAAGTAGCTTCATCAAAAATGTACATCTGGCTATTGTGAAGGAGGGCTCTGGCCAGTGCTAATCTCTGACGCTGACCACCAGACAAGTTGGAGCCCTTCTCGGCAACTGGCGCGTCAAGTCCACCCAAAGACTTTACGAACTCAGCAAGATTGACCTGCTTAAGAGCGTGCCAAAGCTGCTCTTCCGTTGCTTCTGGGTTACCCATGGCAAGGTTAGAACGAACGCTTCCCATAAAGAGATGTGCTTGATGACCAATATACGTAACGTTTTGAAGCAAATTCTGGTCAGAAATGTCTGACAAACTGATATTTCCAAACAGAACATCACCAGAATACGAGCGGAGTTTTCCGGTCAACAGTGCTGCAATTGTTGATTTTCCGCAACCTGACTCTCCTACCAGGGCATTCAAAGAGTTAGCGCGCATTCCAAAAGAAACATTCACCAAGACGGGCTTCTCGCCGTCGTAAGAGAAGGAGACATTGCGCAGCGTCAAATCACTGGACTCGGGAACGGTCTTGGTTCCCTGCTCTCGAACGGGAGTGTCAAGTAGGTCAAAAATCTTGTCCGACGCCGCCATGCCGTTCATGGCAATGTGGAAATAACTGCCAAGAAGGCGCATGGGCAAGAAAAACTCAGCAGAAATCAAGATGATGAACACACCCTGCCACATAAAGAGGAGGTGGTCATTTACCTGCTGAATTGCAAGAATTGTACCAAGCGCGCTTCCACCAAATGCAACCACGTCCATCACGGTGATGGAGTTGAGCTGCATGGTTAGAACCTTCATGGTAATACGTCTAAAGTGCTCGGCTTCCTCGTTCATCTGCTTGTGTTTAAAACCATCAGCCTTGTAAATCTTTGCTGTAGTCAGACCCTGCAGGTTCTCCAAAAACGTATCGCCAAGCTGCGTATACTGGCCCCAATACTTGGACAAAAGCTTCTTTGCAAACTTCTGGATAAGAACGATGGTCATGGGGATAAGCGGAACAAATACCAGCAAAACAATACCAACTACAGGACTAATAAGGAGCAAAACAAGAAAAAGTGTGAGTGGAGCTAAAACAGCATAGAAGAACTGTGGTAGATACTGCGCAAAATACGTTTCTAGCTGGTCAACGCCTTCAACTGCCAGCTGAACAATCTCACTGGTCGCATATGAATTTTTATACGAGGGACCAAACTCTAAAAGCTTCTGATAGATTTTCTCGCGAAGGGTCTTTTTAACCCTTTTTGCTGCGTAAAAGCTTGTCTTGTGCTGAGCAAGTTTGCAGAAATACCTGATCACAATAGCAATAAGGCAGAATGCAATAAACACCAACTGCTCTTCGAGGTCAAAATAATCCATGAACAAAGCTTCTATCATTCTTGCCAGAGAATACATAAATACAATATTGGCAAGCAGAGCAATCCACTGGTAAAGCACGGTCAAGCCAATATATTTTTTACTCTCCTCAATGAGGGCAATGAGGCGTTTATTAATCATCATATGCAGACTTCTTTCGCTTTTCTTACAAGCAGAATCTTTAATCCACTAACTGTTTTACTTACTTTACATGTAGTTTTGTCGTTGCATATACGAGTTTGCCTTATGCAACATTTAAAGACAACACACAAAATAGCGAAAACAACTGCTATTTTTGAACACGTTCCCAGTCCTCTTTTGTGAGTACTGAGATACCAAACTGCTCTTCTTTGCCTGTATATTTATTCAAGTCTGTAAAGATTTCTACTTCTGTGAAGCCACACTTTTGAGCCACTGAAGCAGACTTTTTATTGCGCTCAAGATATCTAATAATTACCTGGTCAACACCATGCTCTTCAAATGCATATGCGGTAAGAGCTTGAGCACCCTCAGATGCAAACCCTTGCCCCCAATAAGGACGACCAATCCAATAGCCAATTTCTGCCTGATGCAGCTGCTTTGAGGAATCCTTTGAATCAAGAATTTCTTCAAAATCCAACGACATTGAACCAATTAGATGACCGGTCCTCATGTCTTTTACGGCATAACAGGACTTATCGGACAGCACGTTTGCAAGAACCTGCTTGGAATCTTCTAAAGTTTTGTGAGGTTCCCATCCACAAAGTGGACCAATCTCTGAGTCTTTTGCCAGTTCATAGAGCTCATTGGCATCGGATGCATGCCATGGAATAAGAAACAATCTCTTAGTTGTAATCATACAAGCTCCCTTTAAAGCTTTTTACTACCCTACAGCTTTCTTATACTGTCCAATCTGTTGGACACTCATGCTTTTTAACTTCTCTACTCTATCCTTAACATCTTCTAAGGAGGCTCTTATGTATAGTCCTACAAAACTTGTTGATTCCTTTGTTATTTCCGGTCTTCCCTACTACGACGCTCCGCTTATTTTTGATCAACTTAAACTTGGTTCAGATCTGACCATTGTTCCTGAACGCGATAACCCTTATGACCCAGAGGCTCTTGCTCTGTACTCTAATGACCATAAGCTGGGTTTTGTTCCTAGAGAAAACAACTCTCTCTGGAGTACTCTGCTCTTCTACGGACATCAAAACATTATTACCTGCAAGATTACACAGCTCAGCGATCACCATGGTCATCTTCTCGTTAAAGCAGGCCTTTACGTCATTGATGCTCGCTAATTGGTACTCGTGAACTGTCCGGTTTAGCCCGTCCGTTTTAGCCCGTCTTCGCCGTTTAGCTAGTCCCTTTCTGTGTTTGGTAGCTCTGAAGAATTCCGCTCAAGTACTCTTGGTATTTCTGCCTGGTCTTCTTTGGAGCTATCAGTTCTATATCTGTTCCAAATGTTGCAAGCCAACCATAAAACGTTGGAGCTTCCATTACAGAAACATGTACGTCAGCTGTAGTTCCATCAGAACTTGGATTGTTCAAAATAATGTTTTTGCCAAAACGGTCGTACACCGAGCACATCACGCGCTCATTAACACGAAGTGTGACCTCAACAACCTCGCCCGAGTACATGCCAAAGACGCGCTCTTGATACTTGTCTATATCAAACTGCTTGATCTGCTCGTTAACCGTGGCGTCAGCATCAGAGACCTCAAGTCTAAACATGCGGTCCACGCGATAATTGACAAAGTTTTGATGCTTATCGTTCCACACAATAAGATAGTAGAAATCGTCAATATACGTAAGTTGAACAGGCGTTTCTTCTCTTACGGGAAGCTCTTCAATAACCTTATCTTTAAAGCCTTTCTTGCGGTACTTAAACGAGACTTTTTTCTTCTGCAAGAGTGCCGTCTGAATAGCATTAAGCGCATAAAACACAGACTCATTTTGCGACTTAATACGACCCTCAACATGAATACGCTTCTTGAGCGTATCAGAGGTAGACTTCCCGCCCAGCTCTCCAATAAGGCTCACCAGATTGTTTGCCTTACGTTCTGTCAAAAACTTTGACGACTGCACAGCATCTGCCATCAACATGAGCTCTTCAGCCTGAAACTTCCTGGTTGCCAGGCCGTATTCAACAGGATGGCGCTGGTAAGACTGAATGTCGTAACCAAAATTCTGCAGCGATTTAATGTCGTCGTAAAGCGTTTTACGCTCCACGCTTAGCCCACGCTCTGCCAGCTTTTCAATAAGCTGAGGAGTACTTAAACCATGGTCATCATCAGTTTCTTCTTCAAAAATCTGAATGAGATGCAAGCAGCGGGTCTTCTCGCTTGGCATACTGCCTCCGAAGTCTAGCGCCAATAAAAACTCCTGTCCATTTTAGTGGACAGGAGTCGAGAAGAACGTATGGTCAGAAACTCTTCGGTAAACGGCAAGTGAGTCGCAGACAGGCCGTAAACCAGCCGATGTTTAACCCCAAACCTCTTCTGCAATTTCTTTAACCAGCGCAATCTTTGCCCACTGCTCATCTTCGGTAAGCTTGTTACCAATCTCGCAGCTAGCAAAGCCACACTGGGGAGAAAGACAGAGGTTCTCCAGAGGCACATATTGAGCCGCCTCATGAATACGCTTGATAACCTTGGCTTTCTCTTCCAGCTGGGCGTGCTTGGTGGTGATCAGACCAAGCACAACCTTTTTACCAGCTGGAACAGAAGCCAGGGGCTCAAAGCCACCGGAGCGATGATCATCAAATTCTAAGAAGAAAGCGTTTACGTGCTCTTGAGCAAGAAGAGCATCAGCTACATCGTCGTAGCCGCCCTCGCAAGCCCAAGTGCTGTGGAAGTTACCACGGCAAACGTGCGTGTTAATAGTCAGATCAGCTGGAGCGGCATCAAGGACGCGGTTGTTAATCTCCAAGAGCAGAGCCTTAATCTTCTTGAGACCTTCCTGGTCAGCACCAAAGAAGAGCTCCGCACGAGGGTCAACCAGCACGCCCCATGAGCAGTCATCAAGCTGAAGATTACGACAACCTGCAGCATATGCCTGCTTAATAAACACACCATAGCCAGCAACAATATCTTCAAGAAGCTCCTGGTCATTGGCATAGTACTTGTCGGTCTGCTCACGATTCATTGGCATAATGAACTGCTCAATAAACTGTGCAGGAGCAGGAATAGTAAGCTTGGCAACGGTTGTCTCGTCCTCAAACTGCTGGACAAAACGGAAGTGCTCAATAAACGGATGCTCTTTAGTGAGCTCCACTTTTCCTACAAGGAATGTGTCATCAATTTTTGCAGTCTCATCATGGAAAGGAAGGCCGGTATTAGTTGGCGCGTGGCCAATACCTTCAAACGCCCACATAAAATCGAGGTGCCATGTTGCACGCCTAAACTCGCCGTCAGTAATAACCTTGAGACCAGCTTGCTTCTCCTTTTGGATAAGCTCTGTAATAGCTTTGTCCTCTACTTGCTTAAGCTCATGCGCATCAATCTGACCTTTTTCAAACTGAATACGAGCTTGCTTGAGATTCTCTGGACGAAGAAAGCTACCAACAACATCAAAGCGATGTGGAGTAGTTTTATCATTTTTGATTGCCATCATAGCCCCTTAGAACTGCTTACGAGAAACCAGTATGACAATCAAAACTTCACTTGTGAAATACAAATACTTAACTAATTCATATAGCTAAAAACTATATCTTAGCGTTCACCGTTCCACTCATCTAAGAACTGATCAACATACTCCCGCATGTACTTCTCGCGAGCTTTTCCTAGCTCTTTGCCACTGCGCGTATTCATCATGTCTGCTAGTAAAAAGAGTTTCTCGTAGAAGTGGTTGAGTGATGTTGATTTGTGTGAGTGATACTCCTCACCGCTCATGTTAAGAGTTGGTGGCTCATCGGGGTCATACATTGCGCGACCGTGACTTCCTCCATAAGCAAAGGCACGTGCGATACCAACAGCTCCAAGCGCATCGAGGCGATCTGCATCCTGAACGCACATTCCTTCAAGCGTTGAAGGAACAACCGAGTCTGTTCCCGAGAAAGAAACCTCATCAATTGCGGTACAAATTGCCTGGATAGTGGCCTCGTCGACAGCGCGCTGGCGCAGAAAGCCAACGGCCCTATCCTTATGCTCATGCGTCTCTGGAGAAAGCTTGATGTCATCAACATCATGCAAAAGCGCAGCAAGGGCAACAATCTCTTGATTTGCCCCTTCCTCTTGCGCAATTCTTACAGCCATTTTGTACACACGCAACGTGTGGAAGTAATCGTGGCCACTAAAATCTGTGGAGAAGACCTGCTTCACAAAGTCCAAGGCGTCATTAATAATTTTTGAGTTCATAGTCCCCTACTTAGTACATTCAAAAAGGTGTCTCCTACGTTTTTTGCGCGAAGTAATCTCTCTTGATTTCCTCTTACTAAGTGTACAGAGCTTCTCTTGCCAACAAATTTTGAACTCCAAATTTTATGAATTTGTTAACTATCTGCTTCCACTATCTGGTTTCCGCATAACTCACATTTGTCTTAAAATTTAATACATTTCTTTTGCAATTTTTATCCGTTGCACGTTTATGACAAATGTCGAGAAAATCGTCAAAAATAGTGCAATTTAAATGCCATTTCTGAACGCATCAAATATTTTGATTAAATTATTTATATAACATGAGATAAAGGTGTTTTTTGAAATGTGTTCAAACTATAAAAATCGCTGGTTGAGATAATAATTTCTGTCAAAATAATGGATAATTATCTATACGAAAAATGCTCTAAATTTGTACCTTTTATTTCTATTGTGCTTCTCGTGATTCGTCACTTTTCGCACAAGATTTAATTGCAAATTTTGTTGGGGTATTCACTATTTGTTAGGGGTAGGTATGGAAAGAAAAAACAAGAATTTTGCAAGCAAAGGCGCTAAGACAGCTATGTCTTTGGTGCTTGCGCTCTCGCTAGTTCCTTCTTCAGCACTAGCAGAGATTACTAACACTCAAGAGGTAACTCAGACACAAGAAGTTGCAGCAACTCAAACAAGTGATGCAACTGCCTCAACCTCTGAAGCAACAGCAGAAACCTCTGCTGAAACCACCACTAACGCAGAAGCTACTTCTAACCAGCAGACCTCTGAGCAGACTGCTGCTCCTGCAGAAAGATCTTCTCGCCGTGTTACAAGAAGTCTTTCTTACATCTCAACTGAGCTCTGGGTAGACGGAACCAACGGTAGCGATACTAACGAGGGCTCCAGCTCCGATCCTGTTAAATCTCTCCAGAAAGCACTGGAGCTGTGGGGAGAAACTTCTTCAATCTACACCATTCACCTCAAAGGCAACCTTGATCTGACCTCTACGGTTACCATTCCTTCTGGTCTCACGCTCAAAATTGAATCTGAGGGCGCAACGCTTACTGGCACTGGAAACAGCATTGACGGTCTGGTTCTATCACCTGGTTCAACGCTCACCGGCACCGGCACTCTTACCATGTCCGGCTTCAGAACTGCCCTAACTGCACAAGATGGCTCAACCATTACCGATGGTACCTATGTCTTTAGAAACAACGCAGGTTCCAGCAGTACTCATGGTATTTCTCTTGGCGGAACCGTTAGCGGCAGCACCAACAAGAACAGCGTTACCATCACCGCAGACGATAAGAGCAATACAAACTTCTTTGAGTCTGGTGTCACCTTTGAAAACGCTACTATCAAAGTAACTTCACAGGCTCGTACCTGGAATGACGCTCGCAACCTCAACCTTAGGAACACAGACCTTACCGTTGAAGGCTTTGGTCAGACTTTCTACGTCAACCAGCTCAACATGAATGACTCCACCCTTACCATTAATCCTTCATGGTACGGCGCTACGGGCATGACCATCCAGGGAACTTCCAATATTGTTAACTCCACCATTAATGCAAATGCTGGCTCAACATCTGGCATTTCTGTTGGTGTAGCTGGTGGAACAGTAAACGTTACTAACTCAACCCTTAACTTCACTAACGGTGGAACTGGCGGCCTTAACGTCAACACTGGTGACGTCATCATTAACAACTCCACGATTAAGGGAGACGGTCGTAACTCTGGCGCCCTGTTTGGAGCTCAGACTAACGGCTCCATCCAATTCACCGGAAACAGCCTGGTAGAAACCCCTGCTACCAAGAACTCTGATAACGGTGCTGGCCAGACTCGTCAGAACTACAACGTTGTTGGCGGCTCTTACCTGCTCAAATACGCACCAAGCTACAACAGTGGCTTTGGTAGCACTATCCCTACAAACGGTGCAGCTAACGGCAACGAGGTCCTCTCGCTCTTTACCCTTGCTGACCCATCAACTAACTCTCTGAGCCTCATTAATGCTAACGGAGCAACCTACACCTACCCAGTTGCTAATGCTTCAAGCGATGGTCAGAAGCACGTTTGGGCACCTGCTGCTACCGTCACTTTTGACCTTAACACCCCAGGCGTTACCGGCGTTAACCCAACGTTTGCTGACGGTACTACTGCTAACAAAACTGCTCTTGCTATGCGCGGCAACTCTCTTGCAACCGCTTCTTCTGTAGCAGAGGGCTCCACTACCCTACCTGCAGATCCTTACGCAAGTGGTCAGGAGTTTGACGGCTGGTACTACACCGACGCTGCTGGTACCGAGCACCAGTTCACCGCTGATACCCAGGTCACCTCTGACATGACAGTCTATCCACATTGGAAGGCCAACACTGCTTGGCTCTATGTCAGATATCACAACGGCAACGGCGTCTCTGTCATTGACCGCGTTGCCACCAACGCAAGCCGTACCGTAACGGTTCGCTCTGACGCTGATGTCAACAACCTCGACAACAACTTCAACATTGCAGGTAAAACCTTCAAGCGCTGGACCACTCAGGCAAACGGTGCTGGCGATGAGGTTGCAGCTAATTCCAACCTGGCTGTTCCTACGGGCACCGATACCGTTGATTTGTACGCAGACTGGGAGGAGCAGCACCTTACCGTGTCCTTCTCGGCAAATGGTGGAACTTTCTCTGCGAACAGCGTCTTTAAGCAGAATCCAAACGTCTTTGACATAACCACCGATGCAAACGGCGGTGAAGTTGCAACTATCAAAACTCACCCAACTGTTGCTGAGCAAACCAATATCAATGCACTGCTTCAAAACCTTAGCGGTAACACTCTCAGCGCTACAACTGATGGAATTGCAAGTCCAACCAGCACTAACACCAATACTGCTTATACAGAGATTGCAACTTTTGAGAACCACGTTCTAGACAACGCAGATGAACCAATAACCTTCCTTGGCATTGTTTTTGGTAATAACTACCGCTACTGGTTCACTGACGCTGCAGGTAACTCCGCTGCAACCATCGACGGTGGTGCAACACTTACTAACGATGTCACCTACTACCTCAAGTGGAAAGAGGATCCTTCCATCCAGAAAGTAGAGCTTACCAGCGATCTTCCTGCAGATATGTGGAGCGATTCCCAGAGCAATACCACCCAGATCAAGGAAGTTTCTAACGATAAGAGCTTCAGTCTTACAGGCGCTATCGATGCAACTTCTGTCATCAATCAGATGAGCGCTTTTGAGAATGGCATTGCTGGTGGCCTTGACGACCTGACCAAGATTACGCTTTCTGGTACAACTTCTACCTTTACTGCAAAGCTCACGCTTCCTGCTGGCGTTGTTGTCCCAGCTAATCCAACTGTAACCACCTCTGGCCTCGGTGACCTCTTTGAGGTTTCTAACGTCTCCGTCAACGGTCAGGAGGTTACCGTTACCCTGAAGCTTAAGGGCACGTACACCAACTACAAGCAGCTCAAAGACGCTGTCGAGACAGTTGGCAAAGACGATGCAGCTACAGCAGAAATTGCAAGACCTCTTACCGTAACTGTTGATGGTCTCACACTTGACCCAACTCAGGTAACCAATGGTCAGGAGCTCACTGCTACAGGTACTCTTACTGGCTCCTTTGAGTCTTTTGCAAAGAACACCGTCACCAACGTCACCAAGAAGTTCGAACTTTCTTGGAACGGCGTTCAGATTGCTGCGAGCAGAGACCCTCGTGGTACCGGCATTCAGCAGACTCTGATTGTGAACAACCCAATTGAGATGAACCTTCCTGCAGATATGCTTGCTGACGAGAATACCGAGCATGACCAGGTCATCACTATGAAGGCAGGTTCTACCTTTAACCTCACTGGTTCAATTCTTGCTTCTTCTATCCAGGAGCAGATGAACAACATTGAGCGTGCCTACCCTAATACCAACCATGACACCATTACGCTGAGCAACCTGAAGTTCAAGTTCACAGCAACTCTGACTGTTCCTGAGGGAATGACGCTTCCAAGCAACCTTGATGCCAACACCATCCAGACTTCTAACTTTGGTAGCGGCTTTAAGGTCAGCGATGTCCAGGTCAACGGTCGTACGGTTACCGTCACCTTTGAGCTCAGTGATCCTTCTTCCATTAGAACGTACTCTGACCTCGAGCGCATTGTTGATGAGGCAAGTGCAAACGATGGCTGGATGAAGCTCACCATTCCTGGCGTCACCATTGACTCCAATGTTGCTGCAGGCACCCAGCTCACCGCTGTCGGCACCGTTACCGGCTCCTTCAGCGCTATTGCTGATTCCGCAGCTGGCAACCGCAAGGTCTTCTCGTTCACCTGGAATGGTGTCCAGTGGCCAGATGGTAAGGACGCTGTTGCAACTGATAACGACACAATTCAGCTAACCATTACTGTTGCAGAGGATGAGACTCCAGAGACTCCTTCTACTCCAACTAAGCCATCTAAGAAAAAGAAGCAGAAGACTCCATACACTGGAGATGCTTCTGCTGCAGCACCTCTTGCTGCACTTCTCGCTGGTATGACCGCTGTAATGACTTCACTTGGCATTACTAAGCGTCGTAAGAATAAGTAAGAAAGAAAGTGATTGGTTCTGTATTGCTCTAGTTAGGATGTGCTATGAAAAGTAAGGCAAGGATTGTAGCGGGATTGCTTTTAGCTGCCGTTGCATTCGTCGCAGCATTGCTGCCCAACCTTAGCGTGGCTTACGCAGAAGACACTACAGGTCTTCAAATCAATGCTCTGAGCATTGAAGATGCGTCGACTCACGCCCAAGTTGCTGACCTTCTTGCAGGTCAAACCCCTGCCCTTAAAGCGGGAGTCACCTACGCCTTGAATGTTGGCTACACAATCCCTGCATCGTTGCAGTTCTCCCCAACGTACCTCAACGTGAGGTTTGGAGATGGACTCTACGTCACAGGCCTTCCAGGTGCAACGTTTACCGTTGGTGGCATCTCAAACACCAGTTTCTCTGACCTGGTTACCACACCTACGGGAACAGGAACCCTTCCTTACGGCTATCCTGGCGCAAGTTCCGAGAAGAACCGCAGTGGTGATCTGGTCTACATGACCAAAAACGGCTTGACCCAGGTTTCTTCCGTAAGAGAAATTCAGTTCAAGCTTGACGATGCTGTTGAGAACCAGAGCGCAAGCCAGGTTATCGCAAATGCAATTCGTGTTAGCTTGAGCACCGCTGCAACACAAAACATTGATCCACATACCTCATCTGTTACTGCAGCTGACGCCATGACCTATGGTTTCTGGGCTGATCAGTCCACCGAGGTTCTCTCTAAGGGTGGCACCACCTCTACCCTGCAGGTTTCTACCACAGGCTCTAAGGTACTCACCGAGGCAAACAGCAAGACTACGGTTCAGGTTGTCTACCCAAGCGATATGGAGCTAGTTGGTGTCAACGAGACCAGCCTCTACAACACCGCAGGAACCATTGTTTCTACCACCGATGATGGTACTAACAAGACCGCAACAGTTGAGTGGAACGAGCCAGGTTCTTACGCAGGTACTCCAACCTTTAAGCCACAGATTAAGGTTCCCGCTTCAAGCACCAGACCTAACAACTCAACCTTTAACGTCACCATTAAGAATCTCACTATGTCCGTTTGGAATGACACTCCAAACGTCAACCGTACCTCTGCAAACGCTTCTTCTACTCTTACGGTTACCGTAATTGACGGTCTTAACCCAGAGCGTCTTACCACACACGCTCTTGTCGACACAGCTCCTAACTGGGCATACAAGAAAAACGATACCTACAACGTTCGTCTTGGTACCTACCTCATCAAGAACGAGCTCTCTACAGACACCGCTCCAAAGACGCTCGAGATGACCATCGATCAGAACCAGACCGCTATCATCCGCGGCGTCACCATCCCTTACAAGGAAGGTATGACCTATGGTCCAATCCACTGGACTGCATCGGACGGTACGAGCGGAACTGCTGACCCAAGCATTCTGCGCAAATCTGGTGTTTCTGCCCTCATCACCAACACTGCTCTTGGTCTTGATATCAACACTTCCATCACTTCTATCAAGGTTGACCTTGGTCCAATTCTTGGCGGATACGATGGCATTAGGCCAATGAGCGATCTTCTCGATACATGGAATCCGAACAACAAGCATGTCACTGACGAGTTCTACGGCTGGAGCTACATCTCCAACGGCGTTTACGGCTCTTGGAAGAAGGGCACTAACGCCGACGTTGTCACGAACGTCAAGCTCTACAACACCGGTACCACTCCTGACGCAGGCGTTACGTTGACCGCTAAGTCCGGCGCACCTAAGGTTCTTAACGGCGTTGGTAGCATCGATAAGACCCAGATTAACGGCGGCGAGACCTTCAAGATTTCTGGTCGCATTGACGACGCTAACTGGGACTGGAACCCTCTTCAGGAGCCAGTGCTCTACGTCATCATGCCTGAGGGCTTTACCTACAGCAACCTCACCGTTTCTAACGGCACGCTCAGCGCTCCTGAGTTTGTAGGAACGTACGATAAGGACGGCGTAGCTGTTAAGGTTTGGAAGTACACCATTGATGTTGGCGACGAGACTCGCGGTCAGTATCAGCCAGACTTTACCAGCAAGAACATGACTCTGAGCATGGATGTCCACACCACCGATCTTGCAGGCAAGGGTATCTACCACATCAACGACTTTGTTGGCATTACCACCAAAGACTTCAAGGAGATTGGCGCTCAGATTAAGGCCGAGCACTGGGACCGCAGCAACTGGAACACTTCCCAGTACACCAGCCTGTTTGGCAACAGCGTCAACTCTGGCGAGACCATGGTTTCTCTCTCCGAGCGCCCTGGTATCAACATTGCACAGGCATCTGCTATTGCCGCTGCATCTACCCTTTCTGTAAAGGATGCCGTCTCTGGAACCGTAACTGATTACACGTACGACTCCGCTAATCCAGGCGCAACTACCCCTGTTATGCAGCGCGATGACACCGCAACTGTTCACATTGCTGTCCGCAATAACACCGGTAACACTGCAAATACCACGCAGCTCTTTGTTCCATTGCTGTCTAAGTCTGCAGACCGCGGTGCTGGCATCAATCCAGAAGGTGCAACTCAACTGCCTCTGGCACTTGAAGGCGTAAGTTCTTCTTCCAACTTCTCTTACCAGTACATCAAGCTGAACCCTGGTGTTACCTACACTGCAAACCATGCTCCACAGCCTGGCGACTACACCGTAGTCACCAATCCTGCTGAGGCCGACATGGTGCTGTTTACTTCAACGCACGCACTTGCTGCAAATAGCGGCGGCTTTGTTGACGTCACGTATAAGGTTGCCGACAACGTTGACGCTTCCTACGACGGTAATCGCAGCGTATTCAGCAGCGTTCTTGACTACGACATTGCTGGTAACCACTCCACTCGTAGCCTCTCCACCCACGCTCTGAGCTACGCTGGCGTTGACCTCAAGATCAATAAGGTCTGGGACGATAACAACAACGCTGGTGGCAAGCGCCCATCCACAACTGATTTTGGTGCCAACAACCTGGTTCTCTCTAACGATAAGAACTTCGACACCAGCAACATCTCCCCAACAGTTACCGATAACGGCGATAACACCTACACCATCGTCTACAAGGGTCTTCGCAAGTATGTAGACAACACAACAACTAATACTGTTTCGTACACCATCACCGAGAACGTTCCTAATTCCTACGTTTCAACCAGAAGCAGCATTTCTCGCGTTGAGCAGTACACCACCACTCAGTCGCTGGTAAATGTCTACAACGTCAGGCCTGTCATTGTGACGCCATCCGTTACCAAGATTGTCGAAGGCGATTACCCAGTTGTTCCTATACCTGGAGGACCTTCACCTGCGTCTCTGGTTAATTCTTACCTGAGCTCAAGTAACGTTAGCGCAGCAGGCGCCGCAAGCACTGCAAGCACGACAAGCGCCGACGACACTGCAAGCGGCAGCTTTGCCGAGAGCCTAATCAGCAACTTCCTGGCAAACAGCTCTGAAGACGAGGGCGACGCTCCTAACGTCTTTATCTTTGAGATGACACGCCTTGATCCATCCAGCCCTATGCCTGAGGGATCTACCGGCAATACTGCTCGTACACGCAGGCTTCTCGGTGGTGACGCTGTATTCCGCAACATTACGTTCACTCAGCCTGGCACCTACGTGTACACCATCAAAGAGGTTACCGGCACCCAGAACATCCAGTACGATCAGAGCGTCTACACCGTTACCTATAACGTTGCTGACGACGGTACTGGCCAGCTTGAGGCAACACGCACCATGACCAAGACTGACGAGGACGGAAACGTTACTACCGTTGACCTTGGCGAGTATAACGATGCAACAGGCGCAGTATTCACCAATGTCTATCCTGATCCACTGCCAGCCAGGGACTATCCAGTTGTCCAGAAGGTTGTTACTGGTAACGCACCAGATGCTCCAACCGACTATCCATCAGTTCTCCCTGATGACAACGGCGGCAACCCACGCACTGCAACAACTCAGGATGTCTTCAAGTTCACGCTCACCCGCAACGATCCTTCCTACCCAATGCCAAACAACGCAACAACAGATAGCGTTGAGACTTCTGTTGCTGTTTCTGGCGATAATTACTTCGGTGAGCTAGTCTTTACGCAGCCTGGCACCTATGTTTACACCATCAAAGAGGTTACCGGCACTAACCAGAGGGTTACTTACGACAAGTCCGTCTACACCCTCACCTACACCGTCTTTAAGAATGATGATGGTGAGCTTGATTTCACCTATCACATTACTAAGACCGCTGAAGATGGAACCGTAACAGAGATTGATCAGTGCGAGTGCAGAAGCACGCCTCCTCTGGTCTTCACAAACGACTATCCAGAGCCTGAGCCTCAGCCGACACCAGATCCTGAGCCAACTCCTAGCCCTGATCCACACAAGCCTTCTAAGACCAAGAAGAAGCGCGTTCTGCCAGACACCGGCGATGTCGCTGAGCTTGTAATTGCTCCTGTTGGCATGGTTGCTTCTGGCATCACCGCTCTCGGCTTTGCACTAAGGGCTCGCAAGCAGAAGTAAGATCTATAACATTCCTTAGTACGTAAAATGACCTCGATTTATTCGAGGTCATTTTTTATTGACTTTTCAAATAATCTATTAAAATATCTCTTATCGGATGTTATTTCATTTCTAGAAAAAGGAATTCCTATGCCCGAAGAGAAAAACAATTTTCATTTGCCTATTGACTCTTGAATTCTCATTGCTAGTGCAACACCAAAAGACAAGGTAGTGACCCATGGGTCTACAATGGCGCTTACGACAACGTTCATTGAAAGGATTTCCATGG
>JAGZWL010000022.1:0-15450 GCA_018378955.1 Atopobium sp.
CTTGAAAAAGGTGCTACTCACTTCACCCACTGGTTCCAGCCTCTTACAGGCATTACTTCCGAGAAGCACGACAGCTTTATGACTCCTCAGGGAAACGGCACAATTTTGATGTCCTTCTCGGGAAAAGAGCTGGTACAGGGCGAGCCTGACGCATCAAGCTTCCCTTCTGGCGGTCTGCGTGCCACGTTTGAGGCTCGTGGTTACACGGTTTGGGATCCTGCAAGCCCAACTTTCATCAAAGATGAAGTCCTCTGCATTCCAACAGCATTTATTTCATACACCGGAGAAGCTCTAGACAAGCGTACTCCGCTACTTCGCTCTCAGGTTGCCCTTGAGAAGCAGGCTAAGCGTGTTCTTGCGCTCTTTGGACAAGAGCCTTCTCGCGTTGTTACAAACATTGGTCCTGAGCAGGAGTACTTCCTTATCAAAGAGGAAGATTTTGAGCAGCGTCCTGACCTTATTCTGTGTGGTCGTACCCTCTTTGGTTGCGAACCAAGCAAAGGTCAGGAGCTTGACGAGCACTACTTTGGTGCCATTCGTCCAACCGTCAACAACTTTATGAAGGAGCTTGATGACGAACTCTGGAAGCTGGGCATCCCTGCAAAGACCAAGCACAATGAGGTTGCTCCTTGCCAGCATGAGCTTGCACCTGTCTTTGAGCAGGGTGCACTTGCTATTGACAACAACCTCCTGACCATGGAGAAGCTCAAGCTTCTTGCAACTCATCACGGTCTTGCCTGCCTTGAGCACGAGAAACCCTTTGAGTACGTCAACGGCTCTGGTAAGCACGACAACTGGTCGCTTTCTGCAGATAACGAGAACCTTCTTGAGCCTGGTGATAAACCTGGCGAGAACCTTCGCTTCTTGGTCTTCCTTGCCTGCCTTGTAGCCGCTGTTGACTCACATGCAGACCTTCTGCGTATGTCTGTTGCATCCGCTGGAAACGATCACCGTCTTGGCGCAAATGAGGCTCCACCTGCAATTGTTTCCGTCTTCTTAGGCGCCGCACTTTCCGTAATTGTTGATGACCTCATCACAGGTTCCGACGTCCACGGCGCAAAGCGCACTCGTATGGATCTGGGCGTACCAACACTTCCTGCAGTTCTTAGGGACAACACAGACAGAAACCGTACCAGCCCCTTTGCGTTTACTGGTAACAAGTTTGAGTTCCGCATGTGTGGCAGCCAGCAGAATCTTTCTGACCCTAATGTTATTTTGAACACCATTGTTGCTGAGCAGTGTGACCGCTTTGCAAATGACCTTGAAAACGTTTCTGGGAAGAACTTCACTAAGGAAGCTTTGAGCTGGGTTATTGACACCTTTAAGGCTCACGAGCGCATCCTCTTTGAGGGCAATGGCTACTCAGGCGATTGGGAGAAACTTGCCGAGGAGCGCGGTCTTCCAAACCTCCGCACCACCCCTGAGGCACTCCCTGCAATGGTTGCTCCAGAGAACATTGAGCTCTTTGAGCGCTACGGCGTTCTTTCTCAGGCAGAAGCACAGGCTCGCTACATTGCAAAGGCTGAGCAGTACGCCAAGGTCCTTAACATCGAAGCTCGTACCATGCTGTATATGACGCGCCACATGTACCTGCCTGCCCTCTTTACCTACTCAAGTGATGTTGCCTCTTCAGTTGCTGCTAAGCAGGCCATTGGCATTAAGAGTGCAGCTGAGACAGAGATTGTCGAGAAACTCACCGCAGGTATTGACGAGATTTATGCAGCTACCAACAGTCTTGATGAGATCAACACCACAGCTCACCAGATGAAAGATCAACCTCAGGAGCAGTGCGAATACTACTGCAATGAGGTTCTTCCTGCTATGGCTCGCCTACGTAGCGCCGTTGACTCCATGGAGCTCATCTGCGGACATGACTGGTGGCCAGTTCCTAGCTACAACAAGATGCTCTTCTACGTCTAGTTCTTCATCAGAGCTTCTTGGCGAGAAAACCGGTCTTCTCGCCACTCCACCTTTAAAGCAAAACGGCTCAGTTACCTGGGCCGTTTTTGGTGTCCAAATTCTTAACGTATGGAAAAGAACTATGCGTTAAGAGCTATGCGTTGACCAGCTTACTGTAGGTAGCGTGGACGTCTTCAAGCTTAATGAGATTGCCTTCTGCATCGGTTGGAGCAGGAGCTATCTGCATTGATTCACTTACTGCTGTCAAATTAAGACGATCTGCATACCAAGGCGTTGGTGTTCCCTCAATAACTGGCGAGAAGAACGAGTCCATTTCTCCCATGTGTTCAGCAGAATCTCGTTTGGTAATAAATTCCTGCCATAAATACGCTGAATACGTATGTTTTGACCCCTGACATACAAATGACCTTATCGTAGAGAAATAAGAAGTGCCTGGTAGAATAACTGAAAGATTATCAAAATCGTCTTTAGTAATTGCCCTATAAGCAGCGCTCAGCGGACAAACACAAGCCCTGTACCTGCCAAATCCTGTGTCTCTAATAGCTTGATGGGTACTCTCAGAAAATGCGTCAACATTTTCAAACAAACTTTGGATAATTTGAGCGCCTTTATCCAGACCATACTGGCCTAAAAAGAGCGATTCAAACTTCTTGCCCGTATACGTAAGTGCGGGGTCAGGAATAACATACCTTCCACGCAGGCCATCTGTAAGAAGATCGGTCCATTCGTGAGGACGCAAAATCTTTTTCTCATTAAGGCGTTCTTGATTTACCAGTAAAACCAATGGATCTGCAGCGTAGGCATACCAGTCTCCCTTGGCGTCAAAAAACTCAGGGCGCACGTACTGGTCTGTTGAAGAAGCTTCGAACGGTTGACAATATGCGGAAGTCTCAAAATTTTGCATAAGAACTTCGCTTGCCAAGAAAATGACATCGGGTTTCTCAAAACCCCAATCAGTACCAGATTTGATATCAGAAGTTTCAGACTGCAGGCTCTTACCAGAAGTATATGTTTGCTGAATAAACTCCTGAATTTCTTCCTCCGTTGCCTCACCCACCGTAACAGGCATAGAAAACATTCTTGAATATGTTTCTACCAGGGGCTTTACCGCATCTTTGGAAGTACATAAAAGATTGAGGGAGCCCTCTCGTTGCGCAAGTTGAATAAGCGCTCGAGCGTAGCCTGGAACTTTTGAATTAAGCTGTGGAGGAAGAAGCTCCTGCTGAACATAAGAAATTCCTGGACTCAAAACGTTTGCTACCGTAGCTATTACAGGTGCAGCAACCGCCGAGACAGCCAGGATAATAAATGAGGTTCTTGTAACAGAAGTGGCAGTTGGTGGAGTGATCTTCTCATCAGGGTCTTTTGGTCCAAAAGTTTTATGCATCTTCTGGCGCAGACAATCTGGGATAAACTTCACACTACCTCCTTACCTGCTACATAATCCGTCTGGTCAAACAGATTTTATCCAAAAAAGGCTTTTAGTCCAATCAGGATAAGTACTATACCGCCCACCATCTCGGCACGGTCGCCCAGAAGAGAACCAAGTTTTTTGCCAACGAACAGAGCAATGGTGCAGAGAATTGCGGTAATAATGCCAAAGAGCGCCGAGGCAACCAAAATGTCTACACTATGTGCCCTAAAACTTACACCAACAGCAAATGCGTCGATTGCTGTAGCAACAGCTTGAAAGAGCAGCTTTCCATAAGAGAGCGTCGTAGCACTTTGCTGGGCTTCTTCCTCATCTTCCTCAGAAGCGTCTTCTTTGAGCGCCTTATAGCCGCTGTACAGCATGTTTGAACCGATGAAGCCAAGAATAACTAAAGAAACCATTCCTGCATACTTCTCAATCAACTCTGCTGCAATACCGCCAACAAAATAACCGGCAAGAGGCATGCCAAACTGAAAAAGACCAAAGAAAAGTGGCATGCGCATAAGACGAGAAAACCTATGGTCATCAAAGGCAAAGGTGTTAGAGATAGTGACAGAGAACGCATCTGTTGCAAGCGCCACACCAAGCAGTAAAATTTCCAGTAGACCCATGTGTGAGTTCCTAGGTATCATTAAATCTTGTAACACAAAGATGAAATTTTAACGCCTATGAGCGTTTTTCAGCTACTCTTATACTGAAAAACTACAAGGAGTGTTATGCCTGCTTTAATAACCCACTATCTGTTTGGTGCAGAGGTGGTTCATGATTTGCCCAAAGAGCTTGTTGCAACTGACGCAGAGGTCAATGCATTCTTGCTTGGAAACCAGGGGCCTGATCCCTTCCTTGCACGTCATCTAGCCTGGCCAAACCACTCACTTGCTTGCAATAGACTACATCGTCGTATGCACGCAGGCCATATTGTTGACGCATTTTTATCCATTCGCGATGGTGTTTCTCGCCTCCCGCAGAGCGACATGTCTGCTGGGCGTGCGTTTGCACTTGGCCTCTTAGCACACTACGCGCTAGATAGAATTGTCCATCCGTTTGTGTATTCCCAGCAAGATGCACTGATTGAGGCGGAACCATCTCTCAAAAATGCCTACAGAGAGCTCCATCCAATCATCGAAACGGATTTGGATTCATACCTTCTTTGGCACATGCGCCACACTACCGTTGAGACGTTTCCACCAGCTGAGGTGCTTGAAGCCACTGAATCCACCAAACACGTTGGTGGCGCGCTTTTCTCGCAAGTAGCGCTTCAGGTATTTGGCCTTAATGTTGGCGTTGGTGAGTACGAGAAAGCCCTCCAGGACTACGCTCGCATTTACCACACGGTAGAACGTACTGATCCAAAATACACTACCAAGCTTCCTGACGTTTTATACAAGACCGAGAAGTTCATGCGTCCTTCAAACAATTCGTACGTTGCCGCAATGGCTCACCGTATTGTTATGACTGAGGACTTCCCTACCGCTAATCTCAAGCGTCTTCCTTGGAAAGAGCCTTACACAGGAGAAATTAAGACTGAAAGTATTCTTGATCTTATGGATGAAGCTCGTGAGTTCTACAAAGAGCTTGTTCAGGCAACTATCTTAGGTCAAAGAATCACCTTGGAAGAACTGGTCGACGGTATCAATTACATGGGCAAACCCGTTGTAGAAATGGTTGATGACGAGGACTAACTCGCGGCAAAATACAAATGCGTTGAGCATTCAAACACGTAAGAGAAAAGCGGCTACTTGAACTGCGTCCCAAAACTTGGACACGAGAAATGGGAGGCAGTTCAAAACACACCTAAGTCGGATAATCTGTCAAAAAGACGTATACATGACGCAGAAATTACCACAAACATGCAGATTATCGTCATTAGGTGTGTAAAATGCCCGCATTTGAGCAGAATATCTGACTTAGGTGTGTTCCGTAGATACAGAATTTATCGATAGTTAAATTTCTTATATGACGCTATTCATTTTCTAGCATATTAGGTTAAGTTTATGCATAGATATGCATATCAGGTAGTGCGACCGCCTAGCTGCCTGGCTATCTTGATTAGAAACATATCGATTCTTCTGCGAGACATATTAAAGCTGCGCTATTTTGTGCGCCAGGCCTAAAAGCCAACGCTAACACGCTACAGAATCATAATCACCCGCATGTGAACTGCCTCCCATTTCTTGGACATAAGAAATGGGAGGCAGTTCACTTAGTAGTCGCCTTTTTGCTAACGCTTATCCACAAACTGATGCATGCTGTAGAAATGCATACTGAAGAAGTTAGTTTTACAGAAGTGCTTCTTCCCATGCAGGCTCTTTAAATCCAAGAAGAATGGTATTGCCTGCAACAACCAATGGGCGCTTGACCAGCATGCCTGTGGTGGCAAGCAAATTATAGGCATCACTATCGCTCATACCTGCATCAAGCTGCTCCTTGATGTTATTATCGCGATATACCATGCCTGAAGTGTTGAAGAACTTTCTGATAGAAAGACCGCTCAACTTATGCCATTCAGCAAGCTCTTCAGCAGTTGGATTCTCCTCTTTAATATCGCGCAGTGTATAAGAAACACCGTGCTCATCAAGCCATTTGAGGGCTCTCTTACACGTAGTGCAGCGAGAATAACAAAGAACCAAAATGTTTTTATCTGCCATAGCTTTTCCTTTTGGATAGATTATCGATTGCATAAACGCAAACTATTTTGAGTAGAAAGCAATCCTAAAATCAATATTCCTAGGGATATGCCATAGAGCATACCAACAAATAAATCATTAACGTTTGATGCCACATTTAGGATGATTGCTAAAATCAAAAACATCATTCCAAGAGAAACATACTTGTTTTTTATAAGTTTCATTTTGTCGTCTCCTTTTTACTGATAGTAACAAGATAGTATAAATCACCACTTTGTTACTGAACATGTACATTTATGCAGGTGCCTGTCCTGTTTCAAGAATTTGCTGAAGCGCAGCCTCATCAAGTACGGGAACACCTAAGCTTTCAGCCTTTGTAAGCTTAGATCCCGCAGCTTCTCCTGCCACTACAAAGCTTGTCTTTTTAGATACAGAGCCAGAAACCTTTGCTCCCATGGCTTTAAGCTGGGCGCCAGCCTCATCGCGTGTGAAGTGCTCAAGAGTTCCCGTTAAAACAAAGGTAAGTCCAGCAAGCGTCTGAGGAAGCTCATTTTCTGACTTCTCTTCCTCAAGCACCACGCCTGCCTGACGAAGACGCTCAATAACGGCAACATTTTCTGGTATCGAGAAGAACTCGTGTACAGACTCTGCAATCTTAGGGCCAATACCTGGGATTTCAGCGATCTTCTCGACAGGGGCTGTAGCAAGCGCCTGGATAGAGCCAAACTCCTGGGCAAGAAGCTCTGCAACGTTAGCACCAACATGCCTCATACCAATACCAAAGAGCACGCGACCAAGACCTCGTGTCTTTGATTCCTCAACCTGCGCCATAACCTTCTTGGCAATGGTGTGACCCACAGGAATGCTGTCACCAGAAAGGTGATCTGCAGTATCAGTATCATACACACGGCCCGTAGGCATGCTGGCCAGCGTCTCTTCAGTAAGCTTATCGTAGAAGTCGGCAACGTCAGAGAGAACACCCTCTTCAACCATACGGTTAATAAGCTCGTCACCAAGGCCGTCGATGTCCATGGCCTTACGGCTACCCCAGTGAATCAGACGCTCAACTGCCTGAGCGGGGCAATCAATAGAGACACAGCGGAAGGCTACCTCTCCCTCTTCTTGAATAACAGGGCTACCACAGCTCGGGCAGGTAGCTGGCATCTGGAACTCAACAGCATCTGCAGGTCGAAGACTCAAAACTGGTCCTACAACCTCTGGAATGACATCTCCTGCCTTGTGGACAATGATGGTATCGCCCTCGCGTACGTTTTTACGACGAATCTCGTCAAGGTTGTGGAGGGTTGCACGCGCAATGGTAGAACCTGCAACAGTAACGGGATCAAACTCAGCAACAGGTGTGAGTACGCCCGTACGACCCACCTGAATACGAATTTCTCGCAAAACGGTCTGCTTTTCCTCTGGTGGGAACTTAAATGCAATAGCCCAACGAGGAGCGCGAGAAGTAAATCCTAGAGCCTCTTGGCTCGCAAATGAGTCAACCTTTACTACCACGCCATCAATGTCGTAGTTAAGATCTCCTCGCTGCTCAAGAGCTTGTGCACAGAAATCGTGGACCTCCTGAGCGCTCAGGCAACGACGGGCATGAGGATTAACATTAAAACCACAGCTACGAAGCCAGTTTAAGAACTCCCACTGACTGTGAACATCAAGAGGGCTTTCGTCGGCTACTGCGTAGATAAAGGTCTCAAGATCTCGGTGTGCTGTAATCTTTGGATCCTTCTGGCGCAAAGATCCAGCAGCTGCATTTCTTGGGTTAGCAAAAGGCTGTTTACCAGCAGCGTCCGCATCCTCATTCAAACGAATGAAGGAGTGCTTTGGCATATAAACTTCGCCGCGGACCTCAATACTCTGGTTGAGGCCTCTATTCTCTACCTGCTCAAGACCAGCATGCGCAAGCTCTCGGGGAACATCAGAGATAGTCAAAACGTTTGCTGTGACGTTTTCTCCCGTGCTACCGTCGCCTCGTGTAGCAGCTCGTACAAACTGACCGTCACGATACGTGAGTGCAACACCTAAGCCGTCAATCTTAAGCTCGCAGGTATATGCCACAGGATTAGTGGGCGATGCGCCAAGAGCCTCATCAGTTCTGGAAAGCCATGCATCCAGCTCTTCCAGGTTCATGGCATCGTCCATGGAATACATGCGAGCAGCATGCTGAACAGGCTCAAACTGTTCAGAGACGTAGCCACCGACGCGCTGGGTATAGCTATCCTCAGTAACAAGCTCTGGGTTTGCTGCCTCGAGTTGCTGAAGCTCAATGAGCAGGCGGTCAAATTCAGCGTCGGTAAGCTCTGGATTATCAAGGGCATAGTAGGCATATGCCGCATGGTTCAAGATTCTATTGAGTTCTGCCGCACGAGCGACATCTTTTGGCGAAAGTGCTGCCATTACTACTCCAAACATAAAAACGTAGGTGCAAGAAATCTTGCACCTACCAGATATTTATTTGCGTCCTCTTAAGGTTCTACCAAGGGCCTTAAGGGCTTCTCGCCTTGCGCTGCCATATGGTGCAAGAGGGTCAATAATCTTACGCAGAGGACTTGCATCAGAAAGCGCGCGCTCGTGGAACTCCGTGACGTCTGCGTCATTTCTAGCGCCTGGCACCATGTCCTGAATAATAACCTCGTAGAACGGGGTATTACGCGCGTACTTCCAGAAATAGGAAGCCATGTCGCAGCTGGCGTTCTGCCAAGGCTTGATAGCACCAGCGAAGTGAACAATCTTTGGTGCGCGGCGTGCTGTTTGATAATCATCAAAAACGCTGTTTGGTGCCATTGGATAGAGTTTCTCGGCACGGCCAAAGATATTATGCGTAACGTTCCAGTCAGCTGGTAGATAGACAACACGACCCTGGCACTCGCTGTTCAGAATATCTTGATCGTTGTAGATAAAGATCGGATTGGTTGCAATACGTAACCACTCCGGAACAGTGTGATAACGGCGTAGCTCAGCAGTATTGAAGACCATAACTCCTGCCTGGAAGTAGGCATAAGGATTCTTAAGATTAAGCACGTCAAGGCTGTACTTCATACGGTCTCCGCCGCGAATGTTGAGGTTTGCCAGATAGTCAATATCAAGCGTTGCCGCAATAAGATTATTGCCCATTCTTACGTCATACAGTTCTGCGACATTACCGTTAACCACAAGGTCAGAGTCAAGATAGACAACCTTATCGTAAGCAGAAAGAATGTCTTGAGCCAAGAAGCGGAAGTATGTCTCAACACTAATGTGAGCGTTATTAGTATCTAGCTTGTAGTCTTTGACCATGCGCCACACGTTATAGAACGTAATACGAGCATTCTTATAACGCGAGAAGTGCTTCTTAACCAGCTCCTGCTTTGATCCGCCAATATTGGTGTTGAGAACGACCACATCGTAGAAACGGTTAGGATCGGCATTTTCAAGCATTGAGCCCATAGCGCAGGTAAGAATTGGAACATAGTTGTTGTCTGCTGCAAAAACAACAGGAACAACGTTCTGGCTTGCAATCTCTGGCTTTTCTTCAAAGAGAGGAATAAACTTCTGACGAGGCTCTGGATTAGTAAAGTGAATGCACTGCAGCTCTTTTACCTTCCAGTTTTTGCCCTCTGTACGCAGCATATGCATACGCCAGATATTAAAGAGGCGCTCAGTCAGATGACCTGGGGTTCTTAGGGCCTCTTTGCTATAGGTAGACATATCAGTACGGGCAGTCCACTCGTCAACAAGTGGGAACACCCATGCTGCATAGCGATCAAAGAGCTCTTTACGCATGATATACATGTTGCAGAAGCACTGCTGATGACCGTTGAGAAAAGTGTTTACGTCCTCTGCATACTCTGGATGACGCTCAACAATGAGTGCAGCCATAGTATCCATATCCTTTGGATGGAGTAGCGGAGCGGAATGGTACTGCTCAAGAGGTGTATTAGCGCTTCCAGGGAATTTGCTAATATCCTTTACCCCAGTGGTAATGAGGTCATAGCCCTCAATGCATTGAGCGATGGTCTGATCATCAAGACCATATTTCTTGATAGCATCCTCATCAATGAAGTCATCCATAACCTCACCAAACGGATTTTCTGGATAAACCGTATCGGTAAAGTTGAAGTAGCGACGATAATGACCAAAGCCAACATAGCGAGCATTGGTGATGTTCTTCCATGCCCAATACTGTGTAGTCATCTCACAGTACATTGGGTTTTTCTCGGTAATGTTATCGCCCTCATCATCATGGAGCATATACGTAAAGCGATTGGTCTTCTGGCCTGGTCCTACCTGGATAGGCTGAAGGTAATTACTTGCGGGAACATCAACATCTTTATGAGAAGTAATCAGAATGCGAATAGGCTGCTGCTCAAACATCTTTACCATGTGCTTTCTCTCTAGATACTCCATGTGCTCATCGGCAATCTGTTTCATGCGAACTGCCCTATCAAACGACAGTCCCTCATCCTGATTCATCAGATCTGCATACTTCTTTGCATACTTTCTAAAGCGATATGCATCGCTGTCTTCTGGAAGCTCAGTACCAGTGGCAATGGCCTCGTATGCCTCATCTCTTACAAAGCGATAGAGCTCTCGAGCAGCTGCTGATGGTCCAAAAAGAATGGCAAACGGCTCAAGAGCTGCCTCTTGATCTTCAGGAGCAAGACGGAATCTCCACTCAGCACTCAGAAGCTCCAACAGTCTGTGCTTCATTCCCTTAAAGGAGTTGAGATGCGCAATGTTATCTGATTTGCCAATATAAAGTTCTACCTGGTCAATGTTGTCCAAGAACTGATAGCAGAACTCTCCAAATTTATCTAAAGAAATACGAGAAGCGCCAGTTACGCCAATACCATAGTGGTACAAAAAGCCTCTGCAAGACTCAAAGCCATCAGCGGTCTGAGCCTTATCTGCCAGGATAAATACCTCATAGGCATCTTCTGCTCTTACCAGGCGCTCCGAAGTCATCTCTGCAAAGGCAGAGCGGAAAAGTTCTCCACGATACAAGCGTTGTGTAGCTCGCCAATCAAGCTTCTGTCAATAGCCTTCATCATAAATAATGCGAAGGATATCGTCACCCTGAGTAAAGTCTGATTGTTGGTTAATGTAGCTCTCAAATGACTTTGCATCAGTTGGGTCAACGCCATTTTCTGGAATAACAGTAATCCCAAGGTGGAAAATATCAACAGGGTTCTGATCAATACGAGCAACTACCTGCTCAAGAAAATCAGGAGTAACCTCATCATCACCGTCTAGGCAAAAGACCCACTCACCTTTTGTATGAGCTGCAGCAGTTTTACGTGCAAGATGAAGGCCCTGGTTAGTCGGGTGAGTAATAACCTTGAACCTTGAGTCATCCCCTACTGCTTCTACGATTTTCTCTGGAGTGGAATCTGTTGAGGCGTCATCAACAATAATTGCTTCAAAATCACCAAACGTCTGATTCTTTACACTTTGAATACAACGCCCAATGTATGATTCGATGTTGTATGCAGGAATTACAAAAGAAACCTTAGGCATACCAACTCCTTATAAATAAGCAATCTCAACTATCTTCTATCTTATCTAAAATATGCCTCTCTTGGGCGGGCAAAAGATGTCTACTCGACGCTCTTCAAGCTCTCAACCATATCAATATTTTTGAGCTTAGGTCGCATGGCAACATATACCAACAGCGAGAAGACAAGCGTGAGTCCAAAGGCAAACCAATAGCTTGGTGCATGGATAGCTCGACCAAACATAACAAGGTCAATCTCAGCAGTTTGAACTACAAATCCCTCAAGGTATGTTCCTAGAACAAGTCCAAAAAACGCTCCAAAGATGGCCAACAAAGCAATCTCTCTAAAGACATAGGCATCAACTTCATGACGCGTAAATCCAAGTACTTTGAGGCTTGCGATTTCTCTAATGCGCTCTTCAATATTGATATTGGTGAGGTTATACAGAACGATAAATGCCAGCAGAGCTGCAGCCACAATAAGAATAGCTACAACACGGTTAACTACGGCAAGTGATTCTCTATAGGTGCGGATAGCTTCATTGACGTCATCAACAGTTGCAACTCCTGTCTGGTTAATAAGCTTTTCTCCAAATGCATCTCTCGTTGCTTGATCTTCGGGAAGCGTTGCATACCAGCCGTCCGCTGCTTGATCTTGAATACCTAGAGAATGCCATGCTGAAGGTCCCAGATACAGATACGACCCAACGTAATTCTCGGCAACTCCTGTAATAGTAAGCGTACTTGGCTCGCCAGAAACGTTTCCGATTCTGTCTTGAGCATAGACCTGAACGGTATCTCCCACGCCTACCCCAAGTCGTTTTGCAAGCTTTTCTGTAATTACAACCGAATCTTCTCCAAGCTCTATTGCTTGACCAGAAAGACGATTGCGCAAGGTAGCTAAGCCCGCGAGGTCTTGAAGAGAATTGCTGGTCATAATAGTTGTTCTTGTCAGTGAGCCTGCCTTTTGTGTAGAAGACTCAAGAAGAACGTTTTCTCTGGTTATGCGATGAATATTTGTTGTGCCCACCTGAGTAAGCTCTGCATTAATCTGATCTGCTTCTTCCTCAGAAACATCAGAGGTCATTCCCACTATGTAGTCATAATGCGAGATAGTTGGCCATTGGTTATCAATGATGTCGCTAATGGAATCTCTAAGACCAAAAGCCACCAATAAAAGCGCAGTACATCCGGCAATTCCTACCAGCGTCATAATCAAGCGCCGCTTATAGCGGACAAGGTTTCTGATGGTAACTTTCCACGAGAAAGACAATCTGGACCATAGAGGTTCAACGCGCTCAAGCAAAATCTTTGAGCCCGCTTTTGGAGCTTTTGGAAGCATGAGGCTAGATGACTCTTCTTTCAATGAGGATAAAACAGCAGCCATGGTTGAAAGAAGCGTGATGCCTATACCGGAAAGTCCAGAGAGTAGCGCACTATCAAGCTGAATAGAATAAGGAGCTCCCCCATTTGGGATGGTATAAATTGACCCGTATGCAGAGATAATAACGCCTGGCAACACTTGACTTAAACATGCTATGCCAATAACGGCACCCAAAAGTGAGGCGAGCAAGGCATATAACAGGTACTTTGCCGCAATCTGAGCGGTTGAATAACCAAGCGCCTTATGAACACCAATAAGCGTACGTTCTTCAGAAACCATACGCGTCATACTGGTAAGTGAAACCAGAGCTGCAACCAAGAAGAACATCAGCGGGAATACATTAGCAATGTCGTTAATACGCTCTGAGTCGGCTTGGTAAGCTGCAACACCAATCTCTTTTGTGCGATCAAGTACATACACATCAGGCTCTTTAAGCTCGTCAATCTTCTTCTGAGCCTCGTCAATTTTTGCCTGGCCATCAGCAAGCTGCTTCTCAACCTCAGCGCGTTGATCCTCAAGGCTCTGCCTTCCCTCGTTAGTCTGAGCCTCTGCGTTTTGGAGAGCCGTTTGTCCTGCGTTCAGGCGGCTAAGCGACGCGGCAAGTTTATCCTGAGCTGCAGACAGCTGATCTGCAGTAGCAAGCCTTGCCTCTGCCAAATCCTGACGCGCCTGAGCTACCTGAGACTCTGCCTCATGCAGTTGAGCCGTGCGCTGATCTAGCTCTTCTCGCGCGGCTGCTAAAGCCTGCTGCTGAGAAGCCAGCTCTGCCTCTGCAGCGCTAATCTGCGCCTGTGTGGCGAGAAGAGCGTCAGCTTGCGAGGTTGGTAGACCTAAAGCACTGAGCTGCTGCTGTGCTTCTTCAAGTGTAGAAGCCGTAATTCCTTGCGCAGCAAGTCCTGCAAGAAACGCATCTCTACCCGCTTCAAACGTACTCTTTTGCTGCGCAAACGTTGCTTGTCCTGCATTGAAAGCAGCAAGGCCAGCTTGATACTGAGCCTCTCCTGCACTAAGCTCAGCTGTTCCCTGGGCTATCTGTGCCTCTGAAGCTGTAATCTGAGCTTCCGCTTGTGCAAATTGCTGCTCAGCACTGTAGCGCGAAGTTGTAAGCTGCTGACGTCCTGTATCATATTGCTTCTGACCATCATCCAGCTTTTGCTGCTGAGCGGAAATTTGTGCCTCCGCATCATCAAGCTTCTTCTGAGCATCCCCTAGTTTATCCGCGGCCTCTTGTCTTGATTGCTCCAGCTTTTGACGAGCCTCATCAACCTGAGTTTGAGCGTCATCTTTGAGCTCTTGCAAACGAAGAGCAGCAAGCGACGGATTCATCTGTGTAATGCGTTCTGCAACGCTATCAACAGCGCTCTGATACGCCGATGAGCCGCTCTTATAGCTGGTAGCACCTTGAACCGTTAGATACGCTTCGGTATAGGGGTCATCGTCTGCAAAAGCATCTTCAGTGACATACACAAATTGCTGCACAATACCGTTGCCTAACGATGTGGTGCCAAAATTGCTGACATACGGATATGTTGGCGCATTTACAAAACCAACAACTGTGTACGAACCACCCTTTAAATGAACGCCGTTTGAAGTATCTGGCAGCTCAATCTGTTGACCAAGGCTGATATCAGCACGTTTCTTGGGATCTGCGCTCATCACGCACTCGTAAGGCCCTTGAGGAAGTCTTCCTTCAACCACTATTGGCTGATTCAGCCCACCAGGTCTAAAAGAACTCACACGAGCAGTAGATTGCGACGACGTCAGTGTAGCCATAATGTCTACCGTACGAGAAGGCATAACCGCTTCAACACCCTCAACTGACGCCAGGGCGGAAACGTCCTTCTCGCTTAATCCAAGCGTTGAGATGACGCGAAGGTCATAGAGGTGCTGGTTTTCGTAAAACGTATGAGCCGCTTCTTGCATGTCAGGGCTTGCCATTTTGAGTCCCGCAAAGAAGCCGCAGCCCAACGCAACAATTCCTGCAATTGCAAGAAATCTGGCGAGAGACCCTTTGATGGTCCGAGCAATCTCGGTAAAAAGAGCGTGTGGCATAACTACCACTCGACAGTAAGCGCGTCAGCGGGGTGCTTATTAATCTCTACCGATTGAGCCTGGCCTTCTTTAACGTGGATAACCCTATCGGCAATTTGAGTGAATGCAAAATTGTGTGTGACAATAGCCACGGTCTTATGCTGCTCCTTGCACATATCCTGCAAGAGCTTAAGAATTTGCTTTCCTGTTTTATAATCCAGCGCACCCGTTGGCTCATCACAGAGCAAAAGGCGTGGGTTTTTTGCCAAAGCGCGCGCAATAGAGACGCGCTGCTGCTCTCCACCAGACAGTTGAGCTGGGAAGTTATCCATACGATGCTCAAGACCAACAGCACGAAGCGCATCTTCTGGCTTCATGGGGTCAAGACAGATCTGTGACGCAAGCTCAACGTTTTCTTTTGCGGTGAGGTTAGGAACTAGATTGTAAAACTGGAAAACAAAGCCAATATCATGACGACGATAGAGCGTTCTTTCTTTTTCTGAAAGCCCACCAATTTCTTTTCCGTCTAAATAAATAAACCCGGAGGTACAGGTATCCATACCTCCGA
>JAGZWL010000189.1:0-1098 GCA_018378955.1 Atopobium sp.
TATAATGAACTCAATTTAAGGCCACGTAAGCGTCTGGGTTGGAAGTGCCCTTGGGAAGTCTACCATCACCAAACGTTGCACTTGCTTTGACAATTCAAGAGAAAAATAGGACTTTTGACGGTCAATTTTGCAGAATAAGTGACTTTGCTGTGTTTTCAAAACGCCAAAAATAGGCCTCTAAAAATTTTATGCATACAGATGAATTCACCCTCATGAATATTCATGAGGGTGAATATTTTCGTATCATGGTAGTTTAAATTTTGATGTCTTCTTTGCTGGGCGAGAGAACCGATGGACTACAACAGTGGAAACATGCGATTGAAGCTGAATCTCGTCGTCCAACGCACGTAGCCGTAGCAGTTCTACAGGCCCACGCGAACAACCTTACGAACGCCAGCGGCTTCGAGGGCTGCGACCTGCGAAATCGATGCGGATTCGTCCGTCATAAGCACGTCGATATCAGCAGGCGATCCATATTGGAAGCTGGAGTTGACGCCCAGCTTGCTTGCATCGGCCAAGACAATGTGCTGCTCAGAGTGCTTAAGCATCAGCGAGTTCACGCGCATCTCGTTTGAAACCAGCGTGGTAAGGCCGCGCTCAGCGGAAATTCCCGAGCATCCCAAGATGCACTTCGCGGCGCGAATCTGGTTGATTGAAGCAAGCGCAAAATCGCCGGTCATTGACTTCTTAGCTGGTCGAACTTCTCCGCCCGTGACTAAAACGGTCATCGATGGGGGATAGTCGGCGGCCAGAACGCTACCATTATTGGTAACAACCGTGATGTTCTCGGCGGTGATAAATTCCAGGACTTTTATAGCGGTTGAGCTGGTGTTAATGAAGACCGTGTCACCGTCTTTAATCAACTTGGAAGCTGCCTGGGCAAGCTTGAACTTTGCGGTTACCTGGTTAGAGCTGAGTCCTGTCGAGAGCGGGTCAAGCAGCGTGGCCATGCCATAGCTTCGGGAAATGAGGCCTTGAGCTTCGAGTTCGTCAAGATCGCGGCGGATGGTAAGCGAAGAAACTTCAAATCTATCGGCAAGATCGCTAACGGAAACCTGGCGATATTGTTCAAGAAGGCTCATGATTGAGCTTCTGCGT
>JAGZWL010000190.1:0-1090 GCA_018378955.1 Atopobium sp.
CCGTCAACCACAATGTCAATCTTGCCTTGAAGAATGTGGAAGTTCTCCTCCATGATGTTGTGGTAATGAGCTTGGAAATCCTGGCCAGGCTGGAACTGGACCATGGCATAGTTCATGCGAGGGCCTTTCATCAGGTACTTAGGACCGTGATCTCCGCACCTGTACTCAAAATCGTTCTCGTTGACAATAAACATCTTGCTTTCCTTTCAGGCGCAACTTTTGATGCGACCAAACGTTTTTCTTGTGCGCTATGCGTATCCGTGGCGCAGCGGAGCCCGGCGTTTACAGACCAGGTGCTCTCCACATGCTCTTGACCTTGTTCTCTTCTGCAAGCTCAAGTTGACTCTTGTAAACATCCTTCCACTGGACATAGAGCTGATCGTAAACAGCCTTGTTGTCTGGGTTGGGGGAGAATGTCTTATCCCATTTAACAACGCGCTTTGCGCCCTCAGCGATACTTGGGTAGATGCCTACACCGTAGCCTGCAAGGACAGCGGCGCCCAGAGCAGTTGCCTCTTTGACCTCTGGGATGCGGACGTTCTTGCCAGTAACGTCGGCAACAATCTGTGCCCACAGAGAACACTTGGAAGCACCACCTGCAAAGATGAGCTCGCTTGGCTCATTGCCCGTAGCTTCTTTGACCAGGTCAATATGGCCACGGACGAGAAGGGCGGTGTTCTCCAAAATTGCGCGATAGAAGGTGTACTTATTGAAACGCTCTGGATCAAGCTCAAAGTTGGTGAACGTTGGGCTTGCGTGGATCCAGTGGATGTAGTTCATAACGTCACTGAAGCAGCAAAGCATACCGTGGCTACCAGCAGGAATCTCTGCAGCGCGCTCGTTCATGACCTCATACACGTCATCAATGCCGCGCTCTTTTGCTTCGGCCTTTTCTGCCTGGCAGAAGCCGTCACGATACCAACGCATAACCAGACCAGGCTTGAATGCCAGAGCTTCGTACTGCCAAATCTGTGGAATAGCGTGGCAGTTTACACGGACGCGATAATCTGGGTCTGGAGTGCTCTTATCGGTGTTGAACTCGTACTGCCAGAAGCTACCACCAAAAACGCCAGCCTGGCCAGGCTCGCAA
>JAGZWL010000191.1:0-1079 GCA_018378955.1 Atopobium sp.
GAGTCTGGCTGCGGAAAGTCTACTACCGCAAATGTCATGTGTGGTCTTCAGTCTCCAACGTCCGGTCATGTGTACTTCAAGGGAATGGATGTTACTAAGCGTACTCCAGAGCTTAGAAAGCAGATTGGCCGCGTTGTCTCTGTTGTCTTCCAGGACCCAGCAACTGCTCTTAACCCTCGTATGATTGTTAAAGACCAGCTCATGGATCCACTGCTCGTGCATAAGGTAGGTACAGAGGCGGAGCGAGAAGCCCGTATTAATGAGCTTGTTGGTCTGGTAGGACTTCCACATTCCGCACTTCGCGCCCTTCCAGGTCAGCTCTCTGGTGGTCAGCGTCAGCGTGTTGCAATTGCACGTGCGCTTTCTCTGAACCCATCGGCAATCATTGCTGACGAGCCTACTTCCGCACTGGACGTTTCTGTTCGCGCACAGATCTTGAACCTGCTCACCGACCTCAAGTCTGAGCTGGGCCTCTCGATGATTTTTATTTCGCACGATATTCAGACTGTCCGCTATGTTTCTGACCGCATCATTGTTATGAATCACGGCCAGATTATGGAAGATGGTCCTGCTAAGCAGGTCTTTGAGCATCCAACAGATCCTTACACTAAGACGCTTTTGGGTGCTGCACCATCTTTGCTTCATCCTAAACTGGGTGAGTAGCGCTTACGTTTTTGTTTGACTAGAGCGCAGCTTAGGCTGCGCTCTTTTAGCTTGTTAGGTGGATCAATGCACCAAGAAACGCTTGAGCTTGCAGAATTGAAGGCAGCTCATGCTTTGACGCCCTATCCTTCGGATTTTGAGGCGTTTTGGAAGGCACGTATGGAGGAAGCAGATAACGCTCCTCTAAGCTGGCAGATTGTTCCTTCAACAGAGGTCACGTCAACTGCTTCAGCTCACTTTTTTGATCTTACATTTGCAGGTATTGATGGCGCGGAAGTCTACGCAAAGTACCTGCGCCCACAGACTGCCTCAGGCGTACAAACTCCGCTTGTTTTACAGTTCCATGGCTATCCAGGATCTTCTCGCAGTTGGTTTGAGCAGAGCTCATTTTTGGGCTTGGGCTGCTCGCTGATTGC
>JAGZWL010000023.1:0-14743 GCA_018378955.1 Atopobium sp.
TCAACATTGGTACCGAGACCACCACTAACTGGATTGTCTGGGCATTTACCCGCGGCCTCTCCTTCGCTGGTGGTGTTTACATCATTCTGTCCGGTGTCCGTCTGATCATTGGCGAGATTGTTCCTGCATTCAAGGGTATTGCTCAGAAGCTTGTCCCTGGTGCAAAGCCTGCAATCGACTGCCCAATCGCATTCACCTATGCTCCAAACGCCGTTATCATCGGCTTCCTGAGTTCCTTCGTTGGCGGCATCCTGGGTCTGCTTATCCTGGGTGTCATTAACGCACAGATCGCAGCTATTGCCCTGATCCTCCCAGGCGTTGTTCCTCACTTCTTCTGCGGCGCAACCGCAGGTGTCTTTGGTAACGCAGAGGGCGGCATCAAGGGCTGCATCGCTGGCTCTTTTGTCCACGGCCTGCTCATTACCTTCTTGCCTGCACTGTGCATGCCAGTCTTTACTCTCATGGGCTTCACCTCCGCTACCTTCTCCGATGCCGACTTCTCCATCATGGCTCTGATCTTTGGTAACGTTGCTCTGAATGTCCAGGGTGCAATTCTTACCGGCATCTGCGTTGTCTGCTTCTGCCTGCCAATCCTCTTCAACCTTGTTGCTCCTAAGAAGGCTGAGGAGAAGAAGGCCGAGTAGAAAATCCGTTCGCAGATTTGCGGCTAAACATCAAAGAAGCTGCAGACATTGCGAGTAGAATTTAGATATCTGAGTCGGGCTTTGTCCTTGGATGGGGTCCGACTTTTTAACCCACGTAAACCCTCATATTGTGCGTGGTGAATTGAAAGGGGTTCTTATGGCTATCCAGAAGATTCTTTGTTGTTGCGGAAGTGGACTTGGCTCCAGCCTTATGGTTGAGATGCAGATTCAGGACGTCCTGAACGAGCTGGGCGTAAGCGGCGTTGAGGTTGAGCATTCAACCGTTTCCGACGTTACTCCTGGCGCGGCTGACCTCTTCATTGTTGCTCGCGACCTCGAGGATTTCATCGCCAATATTCCAGAGGACGAGAAGATCGTTCTCTCCAATATTCTTGATAAGGACGAGATGAAAGAGAAACTTACCGAGAAGTTCGGTCTGTAAGCGCTGACTTGCACGCAGCTCCGGCTTGCACGTGACGCCGACCTACTGCGTTTCTCGCACGCAATACGTGAAAGGAAATTACATGGACGTCGACCTTAAACAGGTTGCTCGTGAGGTGCGTAAAAGCATCCTCACGCAGGTCTTTACGGCCAAATCCGGCCATCCCGGTGGCTCGCTTTCTGCAACAGAAATCCTGACGTATCTCTACTTCAAGGAGATGCACGTAGACCCCACCAAGCCAAACTGCCCCTGCAGGGATCGCTTTGTGCTCTCGAAGGGTCACGTTACTCCTGCGCTTTACGGCGTTTTAGCTGAGCGCGGTTTCTTCCCCAAGGAGGAGCTTAAGACTTTCCGCGCGCTCAACTCGCGCCTTCAGGGTCATCCAAACATGAACGACACGCCTGGCGTTGATATGAGCACCGGTTCCCTGGGCCAGGGCGTTTCCACCGCTGTTGGCATGGCGCTGGCCGGCAAGAAGTTCAACAAGGACTACCGCGTCTACGCACTCCTGGGTGACGGCGAGATTGAAGAGGGCCAGGTCTGGGAGGCTGCCATGTTTGCTGGCAACCACCAGCTTGATAACCTCACGCTTATTGTTGATAACAATAACCTGCAGCTTGACGGCTCGCTTGATCAGATCAACACTCCGCAGCCAATTGGCGAGAAGTTCAAGGCGTTCAAATTCCACGTCATCGAGGTGGCAGATGGACACGACTTTAACCAGCTTGCAGCTGCATTTGCTGAGGCTCGTACCATTAAGGGTCAGCCAACCGTTATCGTTGCCCACACCGTAAAGGGCAAGGGCGTCTCCTTCATGGAGAACCAGGTAGGCTGGCACGGCAAGGCTCCTAACCAGGAACAATACGAGCAGGCTATGAAAGAGCTTGAGGGAGAGGTGGCATAACATGGCAGACGTACAGAAAATTGCCACCAGAGAGGCTTACGGAAAAGCCCTGGTAGAGCTCGGTAAAGAGCACGACGATCTTCTCGTCTTTGATGCTGACTTGGCAGAGGCAACTCGTTCCGGCAAGTACGGCGAGGAGTATCCTGAGCGCTTCGTGGACTGCGGAATTGCTGAGGCCAATATGATTGGCATGGCAGCCGGCGTTGCAGCTACGGGTCACAAGGTCTTTGCAACCTCGTTTGCTATGTTCACGTCTGGTCGTGCGTTTGAACAGATTAGAAACTCGGTGGGTTACCCTCACCTGAACGTTAAGATTGGCGCTACCCACGGAGGCCTCTCGGTAGGAGAGGACGGCGCTACTCACCAGTGCAATGAGGATATTGCTGTTATGCGTACCATTCCTGGCATGACGGTCATTATTCCATCCGACGCTGTTGAGGCTGAGGCTGCTGTTAAGGCCGCTTACGACCATGACGGTCCTGTTTACATGCGCTTCGGCCGCCTCCCTGTTCCTGTTTTCAACACCAACCCTGATTACCACTTTGAGTTGGGCAAGGGTATTGTCCTTAAAGAGGGTACTGACGTTACGCTGGTAGCTTGCGGACTTATGGTTCCTGTGGCTCTTGAGGTTGCCGAGCAGCTAGCAGCAGAGGGTGTCAATGCTGAGGTCATCAATATTCACACTATTAAGCCTCTGGATACTGAGCTGATTACCGCTTCTGCAGCAAAGACCGGCAAGGTTGTGACTATCGAGGAACACTCCGTTATCGGCGGTCTGGGCAGTGCGGTTTGCCAGGCTCTTGCAGAGAACGCTCCTGTTCCCGTTAAGGTTATCGGTGTTCAGGACACCTATGGCGAGTCCGGACCTGCACTTCAGGTTCTTGCTAAGTACGGCCTGGATACCCCGAGCGTTCTCGCATCCGTCAAGGACTTCTTGAAGTAAGTTCTTGCGTCCTCGGCGTACGTCACTGAGCGTCCTCCGAGCGTCAACAGCGTACCAGAAGTGCGTCCCCTAGCACAAACAAAGCCCTTCTCGTCATCTGGCGAGAAGGGCTTTTTGAGTGCAGGCGTCTGATCCAAAACTGCTGCAATTATGTGTGTGGGGCATGCGTCTGTAGATTTTTGGGTCAATTAATCCAAAAGCACACTAATTATGTGTTGAGAAACGCGATTTTGATCCAAGACCTACCTAATTATGTGCCTTTCGGCACATAATTACCCCTTTTTTGGATCAAGCGGACACATAATTACCTAGGTTTTGGATCAATCGACCCTGAAAAATCTACGAAGCTGCCCTGCGCAGGCTCCCGACGAGCTCGCACTGATCGCGCTCGCCACCTGGCGAGAAACCCCGTCCACTAGCAGCGCTTTCGCACAAACAAAGCCCTTCTCGTCATCTGGCGAGAAGGGCTTTTGAATCACAGCGGACTTCAAGGTTCGATCATCCCCAATGATCTGCCGAACAACTGCAACTACTCCGACCTGTGTAGCGACGGAGGAACCGCAAAGGACAAGCTCTAGCTGAATTCATTTACTGAGGTTGTCATCTGCTTCGTGGCTGGGGCCACGCATAAGATACGCGGCCCCAGCCACTGCGGCATAAAGTGCCCAAGCGCCTACGCAGAAGAGCAGGTTTCCCAGCCAGTCCCCAACGAAAATCTCGTGTGTGTCAGTACTGCGATAGAACGAGTTCGTGACAGCAAGTAGTAATGCTGCTGCCCCGCTTGACAAGAGTCGTGTCCACAGTGCTCTCACTCTCCGTTGTGGCCATCGTTGTGGCGGGTCAACAATCAAAAGAACCAGGCCGGTGAGAAACGCTCCATAAAGTGGAAATACCATCAAAAGAGTGCCAGCTGCGGCGAGCCCCGTGGCGGGGATATAGAAAATCCCGAAGAAGATTCCAATCCATGTCGTGTACGTACGGATCGCATCCCTGTTCGTGAAAGTAGGCGTGGCAAATCGGGCTGAGCTCCTCATGAGCATCCGTCCTGCCATGACCGTGAAGGCAATCCAGCCGAGACCGAGAGATAGGAGCGTCTCACTCCAATGTTGAGATCCATACTGGGTGGAAGCAACTGCATCAAAAGCGACTAACGCGATGGCCGCAACCCCTGTACCCAATACGCGGATCAGTAATGCTCGACAGAGCGGCGTCTCCCATGTTGATGGCCTATCAATGATAAAAAATAGCAGTCCTGCTAGAGGGGCAAGCCACAATGGGGTGCTCACCGGGGCGACTCCACCGATGAAGAGCAGGGAACCGGGCACTATCGCAAAGCCGAGGATGAGCCCTACCCAATACACGTAGGTCCGAACGAATAGTTTTAAAGACTCAACCATTTACACCCCCCCATGGACTTCAGCACCGAAACTATAACGATTCTACGGCAGGGAGGCGACTCATGACCAGACACACTTCAAAACCCGCCACACTTCAAAGCCCGCCTGAAAAGTGCAAAGAATCTGTATTTGAACCACCGATTCTTTTGCAAAATCAGGCAAATCCACAGATTCTTTGACGTTTTCAGGCAGAATTTACAGATTCTTTGATGAAATCAGGCGCGAGAAAATCCGACAAATTGCTCAAACATGATGAACTTTTCAGGCGAACTTCCTATCCCTATCTTTATTACTGTCTAGCTGATTTTTAAAAGCACCATTAAGCCATTTGCCGACTAACCAAAATCATCTTCTTGAATTTTCTTACTTAAAAGATTATAAACATCTATAACGTTACGTATCAATCATCTTGCACGCACTTGGAAAAGACAACAAGACTCGTTTTAGGCAAAGGGAGCGTTACATGAAGATTCAAGACGAGGTAAAGCAAGCAGTTGCTAAGGCAATTTCAGAGCATGATTTTAAGCATGTTGAATGGATTGCCGCTGGTGGTTCTTATGGTGGATTTTATCCAGCAGACTACTTTATGACTCACGAAGCAACAGTACTTTCTTCTCGCATGCACACCAGCAACGAGTTTGTATTTGCTCCACCAGCCACGCTTGGAGAGTCAACAATTTGTATCGTTTGCTCGATGAGAGGAACCAAAGAAACTTGTGAAGCCGCACGCGTTGCAAAAGATCACGGTGCTTATGTAATTGCAGTTTATGTTGAGGAATCGCCATTAACCGAGGTATGTGATCAGAAAATCAAATACGAGTCTATCGCTCTCGATGAAAGTAAAACTGAGAGAGTAAATTCAAGCGTCGGCCTCTTGATTGCCGCAAACTTAGTAAATCAAACCGAAGGCTATGCTCGTATGAATGAGATGGAAATAGCTTTTGACCAGGTCGATTCTCTTTATAGAGAGGCAGTTGTTCGCACAACTCCAATTGCACAGACCTGGGCTCAATCGGTGAAAGATGCGCCAACTATTTATGTCATGGGCTCCGGACCTGCCTATGGATCGGCCTATATATTTTCCATCTGCAATATTGAAGAGATGCTTCAAAAAAGCTCGCCAACAATTAATTCATGTGAGTTCTTCCATGGTCCTTTTGAAGTACTTGTAAATGAAGATCCTATTTTCCAGCTCGTTTCTTATGGACGTTGTAAGCCAGCTGATATGCGCGCACTTAATTTTCTCTCAACGTATGCTGCCGAGAAAACCTTTGTGTTAGATGCCGTAGATTTGGGCATTACTGAGCTGCCTGAAGAAGTAGCAGAGTACTTTAATCATGTTCTTTTCTCGCCAATATTAAACAATGTCTTTATGAGAGAGCTTTCAAAAGCAACTGGCAAAGACTATATGACTCGCACGTATATGTGGAAGGTCCCTTACTAGGCGGTTGCACGCAGACCTACGCACGCGGATTTGTGCGTGTGCAGGTCTGCACGCTCAGACCTACGCGCACGGACCAGCGCGCAGCTCACGTTGAGTACCGTTCACCGTCCAGTAGATACCGTTCACCTTAATTTATATAAGACGTATATAATGTCTTATATGTATTGTATACTCAGTTTTGCAATTTTACTGTTTGACACAATTGTTCTGGAAGAAAGGAGTGTCTATGAATCAAGTTATCCTTGCATCGCATGGAAATCTATCAGTTGGTGCTTTAGACACTGTCCACATGATTGTGGGAGAAATTCCTAATGTGCACGCACTTACATTGCAAAGGGAGGATAAGGAATCAATTTCCGGCAAAATTGTCGAGCTTATTAAAACTTTTGATAAGAATGACCATGTCTATGTTCTTACCGACATGTTAGGCAGCAGTGTCAACAATTCAGCAGTCGAATTGTTGCAGCAGCAGGAAAATATTGTTGTTATTGCTGGAATGAACATGCCTCTTATTTTGTCTCTTGCACTTGAGGGAGAAGATCTTACGCAAGAGCAGGTTCACCAGCTAATTCTAGAAAGCCGTAAGGGTATTGTTGATTGTGGTCACCCTGAGTTTGAGGAAGCTGTCATTGCAGCTACTCAACAGCAGCCTGTTCAGGGTAAGGGTGGAAAGAGCAAAGTTGTTCTCGCTCGCTTGGATTACAGGCTTCTTCATGGCCAGGTTGTATTCTCTTGGATTAATACTGTAGGCGCAAACCGCATCATCATTGTGGATAACGATGCAGCAACAAATGATATTAAACAGAACGCTCTTAAGCTGGCTAAACCCACCGGCGTTTATCTCAATATCTTCACTGTTGAAAAAGCTCTTTCAAAGTTGGCAAAGCTGGACACACTTGGTGATTCAGTAATGTTTGTATTTGGTAACACAAAAGAGCTCTTGGAGTTCTCAAAGCAGCATCAATTTGATGAGGTCAACTATGGTGCAACCGCCAATGTAGATGGTGCGGAGCAAATTGGTGGATCTGGAAGTTCCGTATTCCTTACCGAAGAAGGTAAGAAAGATACACAGAAACTTTTGGAGCTTGGAACCAAAGTATACGTTCAACAGACACCTACCCATCAGCGTGTCAATTTAAATTCACTATAAAAGAGGGGAGAAGAAATGAGTACATTTGTTAGTGCGCTTCTTGTCGGTCTCGTTGGCATTTTCTGCATGCTTGACTCTCGTTTGCTCGGACGACTCAACTTTGAGCAACCACTTATTGGCGCAACACTCGTTGGTCTTGTTCTAGGAGATATTCCTACAGGTCTTGCTGTTGGAGCTGCAACCGAGCTCGTAAGCATGGGCCTGGTATCAGTAGGCGCAGCCGTACCGCCTGATATGGTTCTTGGCAGTATTGTTGCTTCTGCATTTGCTTGCCTTACAGGAGCAGGTGTTGAGACTGCAATGACTATTGCAATTCCAATTGCAGTACTCGGACAGCTTTTTGGTATTGTTTTCCGTTCGATTATTGCTGCACTTACTCACGTATCTGACCAGGCAATTGAAGAGGGTAAATTCAAGAAAGCAACCAATATGCACATTGTGGTTGGCACTACCTTGTACTCTCTTATGTATTTCATTCCTATCTTCGCTGCTGTTTTCCTTGGTACAGATGCAGTTAAGGCTGTTGTTGAGCTAATTCCTGCATGGCTGAGCACTGGTTTAAATGTTTCTGCTCAGATTTTGACTGCATTTGGTTTGGCACTGCTGATTTCAATGATGCTTTCTAAGGGCATGGAGGGCTTCTTGTTCCTTGGTTTCTTGCTTTCTGCATATTTGCACCTCTCTGTAACAGCAGTTTCACTCTTTGCAGTGGTGCTCGCAGTTATTCTTTCCGGCATTAAATTTGGTCGTGGTGGAGCAGGAGCTGGAACTTTGCAGTCAGCTCATGTGAGTGCCACGCATGATCCGCTCGAGGATGACGAGTAGGGAGGAAGTTATCATGGCTGAGAATAAGGTTTCTTTAAATAAAAAGCTTTCACAGTTCTTCTGGCGTTCTTGGGCAATTCAGGATTCTTGGAATTACGAACGTCAAATGAACATGGGATTTATGTATGGCATTGCTCCAACTATTGATCGATGCTATCCAGATCCAAATGATCCAAAGCAGGTAGAGCGCAAAAAAGAGGCTTATAAGCGTCACATGGCATTCTACAACTGCACACCTCAGACAAGTGCTTTTGTCTTGGGACTTGCTGCATCAATGGAAGAGGCATACGCAGAAGATCCTGATAGCGTTAATCCAGACTCCATTAATGCAATGAAGACTTCCCTTATGGGTCCTCTTTCTGGTATTGGTGACTCGTTCTTCCAGGGAACCATTCGTGTTATTGCCTTTGGACTTGGCGTTGCTCTTGCTCAGCAAGGCTCAATCATGGGACCAATTCTGGCAATGCTTATCTCCATTGTTCCTTCTGTTCTGGTTACCTGGTTTGCTGCAAAGCTTGGTTATCAGGGTGGCCAGCAGTTCCTGCATAAGCTGCAGGATGGCGTCACCATGGAGCGACTGATGTACGTTTGTGGAATTGTTGGTCTTATGGCTGTTGGCAGCATGGTTGCATCTCTTATTGGACTGACAACACCTCTGGTCTTTGCGGATGGAACTCTTGTCCTTCAGAACGTTTTGGATAGCATTCTTCCACAGACAATTCCACTGCTTCTAACTGCAGGAATGTTCTACATGGTTAAGAAGGGCGTCAACACAGGTTGGTTGCTTGCTATTGCAATCTTTGGTGGAATTGCACTTTCCGCACTGGGTATTCTCGCTTAATAAATCATAACGGCATTAATAAACGACATTAATAAACGGCGTAAACCATTTGAAGAGGAGAAAAAATGTACGAGATCGATCTGAATCAACCTAAGAGCATTATCTCTAAGATTGTTGAGAACCACACTATTACTCATGTTGCTTTTGTCGGCTGCGGTGCATCTATGTCTGAGCTGTATCCAGCTAAGTATTTCCTGGCAAACAACACCAACAAGCTTAACGTTCAGCTTTTTACCGCTAACGAGTTCAACTACGATACTCCTGCATGGCTTGGCGAGCATACTCTAGTTATTACTTGCTCTCTTGGTGGAGGTACTCCAGAAACAGTTACCGCAAACACTACTGCTAAGAAAGCAGGCGCTCCTGTAGTTGCTGTTACACACGTTGCAGATTCTGCACTTACCAAGGAAGCTGACTACGTAATTGTTCACGGTTTTGAGAAGAACTATGCAGCAAAGATCGAGAAGATGGGCTATGTCCTGGCGCTTGCAGTAGAGATTCTTCAGCAGACAGAGGGCACTGAACTTTATCAGGATGTCATTGATGGTCTCAACGCAATTTATGAGCTGGCAGAGAAGTCTGCTCAGAGTGCTGGAGCAGAGGCTCAGAAGTTCGCAGATGCTTACAAGGATGATCAGCTTATCTATCTGATGGGCTCTGGTGCATCCGCAAAGGTTGCTTACTCAACCTCTATGTTCCTGTTCTCTGAGATGCAGTGGATTGACTCCGCAGCTTACAACACAGGTGAGTATTTCCATGGACCATTTGAGCTCACTGAGGATGGAAAGCCTTATCTTCTCTTTATGTCTGAGGGTGCAACAAGGCCAATGGACGCTCGTGCTCTTACCTTTATGCAGCGCTTCAACTCCAAGGTAACCGTCATTGATTCAAAGGATTACGGTCTTGCAGGAGCTGTTTCCTCCAAGGTACTCGGCTATTTCAACCCATTCATTCATACCGCAGTCATGCGTGTTTATGCCGAGATGATCGCTGAGGCTCGTCAGCATCCTCTGACCATGCGTCGCTATATGTGGAAGATTGAGTACTAAGCTGATTTATAAATCACGCCAAGGAAAGGACAGGTTCTGCCTGTCCTTTCTTCATATTCGGGAGAGTTGTCCTCTTACTGTGAAGTAAATCTTTGACAAGATATATATGTGCAAGATGTATTATTGTTATAAAGGTTTTAAATTATTGAGATGTCTATAATGTCTTAGGAGTAGTTTTGAGTACATCAAACGTGCAACCTTTATATCAACAGATATATGATGACATTAAGAGTGATATTGAGTCTGGTGTATATCAGGTTGACGATAAGATTCCTTCTGAAACTGAATTAAGCGAGAAATACAACGTAAGTCGCATTACGGTCCGTCGTGCTATTGAAGATCTTTGTGTTGACAGCTTGCTTACAAAAAAGCAGGGAAGAGGCACGTTTGTAGGTTCAAAGCAGCTTAAGCGTAGACTTGAACAATCTTTAGAGTCTCGTAGTTTTACCGAGATGTGTGCCGCTTGCGGAGCTATTCCAAGAGCCGAGGTAGTAGACAGGCAAATAATTCCCGCACGTCCAAATGAGATAAAGTTCTTCGGTCTTTCTGAAGGTGCTTTAATTCTTTATATCCGCAGGATTCGCTATGCAGATGATCTTCCTATTGTTGACGAGCGTGTTATTTTGCCTTACGAGTGGGCTTCAAATCTTTACACGCATCCTCTTGAAAACGTCTCAATGTTTAAGGCTGTTGCTGAAATTCTTGGAAGAAAGCCAATTAAGAGCTCTTCTTGGACAATTAATGCGGTAAGAGCAACAACAGAGCAGTCAAGTCGTCTTGATATCTCCGTTGGAACTCCGCTTATTGTAAGTGAGTCCTATTTTGTGGATAAGCAAAAGAAGCCTGTTTACATTGGCAAAGACTTCTTTGTTGGAGGACGTTACGAGCTGAGTTTGTAAGAAGTAAGCTCTGCAAGTTCCGATACGGTATTTACGCATGTAAATGCTGCCGCGTCCCGCAGCGTCCCGCCGCGTCTCGCCGCGTCTCGCGTCATCCCGCGTCCCGCCGCGTCCCGCCGGAAAAGTACATCATGTCTGAGTAAATTTACTCAGACATGGCGAGAAAAACCGGCAAATAGCTCAGATTTGGTGCACTTTTCCGGCAAAACGTTCAGACATGGCGAGAAAATCAGGCTCCACGAAGAGCGCCCATGAAAAGCAACTTTGAGTTCAAAAAGTCCGCCTGAAATGTGCAAAGAATCTGTATTTGAGCCACCGATTCTTTTGCAAAATCAGGCAAATCCACAGATTCTTTGATGCTTTTAGGCAAAATTTACAGATTCTTTGCAGAAATCAGGCGCCCGCTAGGCCCACGTCAGACTCCCGCCGCACTCGTACAGAGTGCACCCGCCGCCTGGCGAGAAACTCCGTCCACTAGCAGCGTTTCCGCACAAGAAACCCGGCATCCACACGAAATGGATGCCGGGTTGAAATCGCTTGCTACCAGCGCCGCGCCCTACTTGTACTCGTAGAAGCCCTTACCAGCAGCAGCGCCGGTCTCGCCCTTGTCAATCTTCTCTTTGAGCTGGGCAACAATGCGACCCTGTACGGACTCAGGATCCTTAGCTGCAGGGTTCATCAGAGCAACGTTGTATGCGGTGACCAGGCCAATGATGTCCAGAATCTGGAACGGACCCTTTGGCGAACCAGTGCCAATGCGCCAAGCCCTGTCGATGTCCTCGACGTCGCCGACGCCGTTAGCCCAGAGCTGCTCAGCGGAGACCAGAAGAGGTACCAGCATGGAGTTCAGTAGGTAGCCAGGTTGCTCCTTCAGAACCTTGACCGGAATCATACGGATGCTTGCCGCAAAAGCGACGACCATGTCAAAGTTCTCCTGAGCGGTACCTGCGTGACCCATAACCTCGCCGATTGGGTTGCGCCAAATCTCGTTAGCAAAGTGGAGTGCTAGATACTTCTCGGGACGACCAGTAGCTACAGCGAACATGCTTGGAATCATGGTTGAGCTGTTAGTTGCCACAATAGTCTTCTCGGGCAGGTGCTTGGCCAGCTCGGTGTAGAACTCAATCTTCTGCTCTGGATTCTCAGCGACCGACTCGATAACAAAGTCAGCGTCACCAAAAGCCTCGTCCCAATCGGAAGTGAGCTTGAGGTTGTTGTATGCGTGCTCTACCTGCTCTTTCAGCTGGTCGAGCTTCTCTGGAGTAATCTCGTCCTGAGCAATGAGACCGTATGCGTACGCCTTAGGATCGCTCTTCATAGCCTCGAGGGTGTTCAGATACACCTCTCTGAGGTGCTCAATCTTTGGACGAGCGCGCTCAATTGAAGCCTCTGACCTCAGCCAAATAGTGGTCTCGTAGCCGCGATAAGCGGTCTGGAATGCAATCTGGCTGCCCAAAACGCCGCCGCCAGCAACTACAACTTTCTTAACCTGTGAAATGTCCATAGGACGTTCCTTTCTACAAGCGTGGCGAGAAGTGCCGCGCGATTTATCTACCGTCCCTATACCCCAGAAACTCTCCGTCAAACATTCGTTCGGAAAATTTCCAACTTTCATTCAATTCCTACGAATTATCCCCTGGCGAGAAACCACATCTATCCCTCACCGTTCTTGGGTAGAATAGAGGAATGCAATCAGCAGCTGGTTTCAACGCAGCTCAGCGGTCGTCTCCAACGCGATTACCCGACCGAGCTCCAGCAAAACCATCGGCTGCAACTCAATAAAACACCAGGTATAACGCCTGGACAGAATAGAGGCATCATGATCGACGGAACATACAAGATTCAAATGGATTCTCCTGTTGGAGCCAAAGAGGGTACCGCTGTCCTCATCACCTCTGGCGAGAAACTCACGGGCTCGCTGACCGCCATGGGTGTCCAGATTGATATCGAAAACGGAAAAGTTACCGACAACTCGTTTACCTTTGGTGGCAAGCTTGAGTCTTTTGTGGGTCCCGTTATCTTTGCCGTCGGTGGCTCTGTTGAGGGCGACACCATTCAAGGCATCGCCCACATCGCTAACCGAGACTTTGTGTTTACGGGCACAAGGGAGAGTTAAGGTAGTTGCATCATCCCTGTTAGCAGTACAATCAATTTATTAGCTTCTGGGTAGGGATGGAGTATGAAAGTAATCGATACAAAGTCAGATGCAGAGTCTCCTCAAGGAGCTCCGTTTTTTGTTGACCGGTGTCGATTTACTCCGACTCAAGGAATTGAAATCTCTTCTCTTCAATTGGAGGATGATAAAGTTCAAAACTGGCCAATGGTTTATATTTTGGCTAACGATAATCCTCGCCAAAGAAGTGCTTATGTGGGCGAGACCACAAGTGTTAGTGAGCGTATGTCTCAGCATAGTAAAAACTCCGAAAAGGATTTATTTACCAGTGTAAATATTATTTTTAATCAAGAGTTTAACCAGTCAGTTATTAAGGATTATGAAAATCGTCTGATTGGTCTTATGGCTGCTGATGGAGTCTATAAGCTCACTAATAAAAACGAAGGTCATAGCAACTTAAATTACTTTTCTAAAGAAAAGTATGAATCAATGTTTGATGATCTTTGGGAAGAGCTCCGCAGGATGGAGCTGGCGGATAAGACTATCAGCGAAATTGAAGAATCGGAAGTATTTAAATACTCTCCTTACAAGAGCTTGTCGGTTGATCAGAGAGTTGCTCTTAATAAGATTTATTCTGCAATTGAGTCTGACCTGTCAGAAGCTAAACCAATCGTTGTCCAAGGAATGCCTGGTACAGGAAAGACGATTCTTGCCATCTATCTTTTAAAGGCCCTTCGCGATGACGAGAAGTTCAAAGATTTGAATATCAAAATTGTTGAGCCTATGACCTCCTTAAGAGCAACTTTAAAGAAGTCGCTAAAGGGTGTTGGTAGGCTCAACGGAAGAGATGTCATTGGCCCCAACGATTTAGCAAATTCTAAATTTGGCTATAACCCTGAAGTAGAGAAGCCATTCGATATTCTACTCATTGACGAGTCCCATCGTTTGACGGCACGTCGAGGAATTACTGCTTTTGGCAGCTATGATGAAGTAAATAAAAAGCTTGGTTTGCCAAAAGAATCTACACAGTTGGATTGGGTATTAAAGCTTACTAAACTTCCAATCTTCTTTTACGATGCATCACAGTCAATTAAGCCTGCAGATATCGATCCAAGCTCGCTTGAAGAAAAACTAGGAGATGCCCTTAGGCATCCAATTAGGCTAGAAAATCAGATGAGAGTTCAAGGTGGGGCAGAATATCTAAATTACATTTCAGACATTCTGAATGATAAACACCCCACGAGAAGAACATTTGATAATTATGAGTTTGTCCTGCATGACTCAATCGATGATTTTACGGATAGTTTTGAACAAAAATTATCAGAGCATAACCTGACAAGAATGCTTGCTGGATACGCATGGGATTGGAAAACAAAAGGCAAACCAGTCGATTCTCCTCTGAAGGATATTGTTATAGGGAACAAGTCGTTCAGATGGAATTCCATGCTTGCTAACTGGGTTGGTAATGGAGTAGCCAATCCAATATATGCTCAGGAAGTTGGATGCGTGCATACTGCTCAGGGATACGATTTAAGCTTCTCGTACGTAATCATTGGCCCAGATTTAAAATTAGATCCGATAACTGGAAAATTTGTTGGCGATAAAGATCATTACTTTGATAAAAAGGGTAAGGGCGGAGCAACTGCCGAGCAGCTAACCCAATACATCAAGAACATCTACTACGTTCTTCTTACTCGAGGTATTTATGGTACACACGTATACGTGGTGGATGATAGGCTCAGAAATTTTTTGGAGAATTGTGTTGGAATTCAATGAGAGAAAAAGTTTGCAATTACTCCAAGTAAATGAATTATTTGAATAATTATTACTAAAAATTTTGTGTTGATTTAGTCAAAAAAATTTATTCTTTTGACTTAAAATAAAGCATGTGATTTAAGTACTGGCATATTGTCGAATTGTTCGTCAAAAGGCGAGGTTACAATGGATATAATAAGCAAGGCCGATCAATGCGTGTCTTCAGAAATGATTGCATGGGTTTCCTATCCGGATTTAAAAAAATTTTGCTTTGTGTATCCAAGATTATTAATCGATTCTAATAAATGGAAAAAAATTGATGCTAATGCATTTCCAA
>JAGZWL010000024.1:0-14531 GCA_018378955.1 Atopobium sp.
TGAAATAAAAGCTGCTAAGTAATCAGATAAGTACGATATTTAAGGCTCGTCCAGCAAGGGGTACGCAACGCACGATAAAGTTGTCGCACGTTGAGTGCTTACGTAAAAGTTTGTCCAATTTTCAGACAGATGGCTGCTTGTGTACTTGAATATTTTGTCGATTTACAAAAAACTTGCACTTTACTGTTATGTTTATTTTGTAATTCCGCAGGTAGAAATTCCTACCTGAAAATAGGTATTTGTCAGCTTGTATTTCTGATTTGTTTCATTGTTTTTTTGCGCAATAATAAAAGCATTATGCGACCGCTGCCGGCCGAACTATGAAACTTGTTTCCGTAGTAACCCAGGGTCTACAGCTTTATTTTGGATCGCACAGACGCATACTGTGAGAAATCACAGATTAGGCAAGGAGAGGAAATGGCAAGAAAGTTTAAGTCCATGGACGGTAACAACGCCGCGGCTTACGTGTCGTATGCGTTTACCGAGGTAGCGGGCATTTACCCAATTACCCCATCAAGTCCAATGGCAGACTATGTTGACCAGTGGTCCGCCCAAGGTGTAAAGAACATCTTTGGTACAACCGTCAAGGTTGTCGAGATGCAGTCCGAGGCTGGCGCAGCTGGTGCTGTTCACGGTTCTCTTGGTTCAGGTGCTCTGACCACTACTTACACCGCTTCTCAGGGCCTCTTGCTCATGCTTCCAAACATGTACAAGATTGCCGGCGAGCAGCTTCCTGGTGTTTTCCACGTCAGCGCACGTACCGTTGCAACCCATGCACTGAACATCTTTGGCGATCACTCTGACGTTATGTCCGCTCGCCAGACTGGCTTTGCACTTCTCGCAGAAGGCAACGTACAGGAGGTTATGGATCTGGCTCCTGTTGCTCACCTCGCAGCAATCAAGGGCAAGGTTCCATTTGTTAACTTCTTCGACGGCTTCCGTACTTCTCACGAGATTCAGAAGGTTGCTGTTTGGGATTATGCTGACCTGGCTGAGATGTGTGATATGGACGCTGTTCAGGCATTCCGCGATCACGCACTGAACCCAGAGCACCCATCAAGCCGTGGTTCCCACGAGAACGGCGATATCTTCTTCCAGCACCGCGAGGCATGCAACGAGGTTTATAACCAGCTGCCAGCAGTTGTTGAAGACTACATGAACCAGATCAACGCTAAGCTTGGTACTGACTACGGTCTGTTCAATTACTACGGTGCAGAAGACGCTGACCGCGTTGTTATCTGCATGGGTTCCTTCTGCGATACCCTCGAAGAGGTTATCGATTATCTGAACGCTCATGGCGAGAAGGTCGGTCTGGTTAAGGTCCGTCTCTATCGTCCATTCTCTGTAAAGCACTTTGTTGACGTTCTTCCTGAGTCCGTCAAGAAGATTGCTGTTCTCGACCGCACCAAGGAGCCAGGTTCCGTTGGTGAGCCTCTCTACGAAGACGTTGTTTCTTCCCTCTATGAGGCTGGTCGTACAGGCATTAAGGTTGTTGGCGGTCGTTACGGTCTTGGTTCCAAGGACACCCCACCATCATCCGCATTCGCAATCTTCGAGGAGCTCAAGAAGGATGCTCCTCAGCGTGAGTTCACCGTTGGTATTGTCGACGACGTTACTAACCTGTCTCTCCCAGAGGATCCTGAGGCTCCTAACACTGCAGCTGAGGGCACCATTGAGTGCAAGTTCTGGGGTATCGGCGGCGACGGTACCGTTGGTGCTAACAAGAACTCCATTAAGATTATTGGTGACCACACTGATAAATATGTTCAGGCATACTTCCAGTATGACTCCAAGAAGACCGGCGGTATCACCATCAGCCACCTGCGCTTTGGTGATCACAAGATCCGTTCTCCTTACTATGTCACCAAGGCAGACTTTGTCGCATGCCACGTTCCTGCATACATCATCAAGGGCTACAAGATGGTCCGCGACGTCAAGCCTGGCGGTACCTTCCTGGTCAACTGCCAGTGGGATGCAGAGGAGTTTGCACACCACCTGCCAGCAGAGGCAAAGCGCTACATTGCTAAGAACAACATCAACGTTTATCTGATCAACGCAATTGACCTTGCCAAGGAAATTGGTATGGGCAAGCGCACCAACACCATTCTTCAGTCCGCATTCTTTGCTCTTGCAAAGGTTCTCCCAGAGGCAGACGCGCTTCAGTACATGAAGGATGCTGCAACTCACTCTTACCTGAAGAAGGGCCAGAACATCGTCGATATGAACCACAAGGCAATCGACGCTGGTGCTACTGCATTTACTAAGATTGAGATTCCTGCTGATTGGGCTACTGCAGAGGATGCTCCAAGCACAATCACCCTTGAGGGCCGTGAGGCTCTGCTCAAGCAGGTTCGCGACATCATGACTCCAGTCTCTCGTATGGAGGGTGACGCACTTCCTGTTTCTGCATTTAAGAACCACGTTGATGGCCAGTTTGAGCTTGGCGCTGCTGCTTACGAGAAGCGCGGCATTGCTGTCGTTGTTCCTGAGTGGAACGTCGAGAAGTGCATTCAGTGTAACCAGTGCGCTTATGTCTGCCCACACGCAGTCATTCGTCCATTCGTCCTTACCGACGAAGAGGTTGCTGCTGCACCAGCACAGTCTCAGTTCAAGGATGCCGTTGGTCCTAAGGCTAAGGGCTACAAGTTTGAGATTGCTGTCTCTCAGCTCGACTGCACCGGTTGCTCCAACTGCGTCTACATCTGCCCTGCAGATGCTCTGACCATGAAGCCAATCGAGGAGCAGGTATCCAAGCAGGAGATTTTTGACTACGCAGTCAACCACGTCTCCGAGAAGACCGAGCTTGTTGCTAACAACGTCAAGGCATCCCAGTTCAAGAAGCCTCTTCTTGAGTTCTCTGGTTCCTGCGCAGGCTGCGCTGAGACCAGCTATGGCCGCCTGGTCACTCAGCTCTTCGGCGATCGTATGTTCATCTCCAACGCAACCGGCTGCTCCTCCATTTGGGGTAACCCAGCTTCTTGCTCACCATTCACTACCGATGCAAACGGCCACGGCCCAGCATGGAACAACTCCCTCTTTGAGGACAATGCAGAGCACGGTATGGGTCTGATGCTTGGTCACCAGGCACAGCAGAAGCGTCTCCTGGAGCTTGCTCAGCAGCTTGTCGATGAGGACGGCGCATCTCAGGACCTCAAGGATGCTGCTAAGGCATGGATTGAGTCCGTCAACGACGCAGCTCTCTCCAAGGAAGCTTCTAAGACCTTCGTGGTTGAGCTTGAGAAGTCTGATCTTCCAGCAGCTAAGGAAATTCTTGCTAACAAGAGCTTCCTCACCAAGAAGTCCTTCTGGATCTTCGGTGGCGACGGTTGGGCATACGACATCGGCTTCGGTGGCCTTGACCACGTTCTTGCTTCCGGCGAGGACATCAACGTCTTTGTCTTCGACACTGAGGTTTACTCCAACACCGGTGGTCAGTCCTCTAAGGCTTCCCGTCTTGGCCAGGTTGCACAGTTTGCTGCAGCTGGTAAGGACATCAAGCAGAAGAACCTTGCTGAGATTGCTATGACCTACGGTTACGTCTATGTTGCTCAGGTCTCCATGGGCGCAAACCTCCAGCAGACTCTCAAGGCAATTGCTGAGGCAGAGGCTTATCCAGGACCATCCCTCATCATCGGTTACTCCCCATGCGAGATGCACTCCATCAAGGGCGGCATGGCTCACGCACAGGAGGAGATGAAGAAGGCAGTCGAGACCGGCTACTGGAACCTCTATCGCTTCAACCCAGCTGCACCTGCAGGTAAGAAGTTCACGCTTGACTCCAAGGCACCTAAGGGTGGCTACCAGGAGTTCCTGATGAACGAGGCCCGTTACAGCCGACTCACCCGCGAGTTCCCAGAGCACGCAGAGAGGCTCTTCAAGGAGAACGAGGAAGCCGCAATGGCTCGCTACGATCACCTTGTCCGTCTCTCCGAGCTTTACGCTGCAGAGAAGAAGGAGCAGCCTGAGGAGTAAGGCAACTTACTTTCACGTAGCTTCAGCCGAGCCAGGATATCCTGGCTCGGCTTTTTTATGCAGCATTTTTGGCGAGAGACCCTCTGTTCTTCAAGCTCTTCTCGCGAGGTGATAAACTAGAGAGACTTTGCTCACGATGGGAGTTACTGTGGCACAAAAAAAGAGCAGACTATTTCCTGTAGCTTTTCTCGCTGCTAAAGCAACACTTGCAGCACTTAAATTGACCAACCATGAAGGCGGAACGCTGCCAGGCTTTATTGCTGAAGGCATTGATCCTGCATTTTTGGGAGACATTGCTAAGCCAGAGCAGATTGTCTTTATTACCGGTACAAACGGTAAGACAACCACCAATAACCTGCTTAACGATCTTCTCGCCGATAATGGCTACCAGACTGTTACCAACCGCGTTGGCGGCAATATTTCCAGCGGCTTTGCAAGCTCGTTTGCAAAGAACGCCACGTGGAAGGGTACGTCAAAGACTAAGCTTGCAGTTATGGAGTTTGACGAGCTCTCTGGACCTCGCATTTTCCCGTATCTGCAGCCTGATATTTTGTCTGTTACCAATTTGTTCCGCGATACATTTTCTCGTAGCGCAACACCAGACTACGTGTTTGACGTTATGGATAAGGGCATTCCTGCTTCAACTCATCTGATTTTGAACGCAGATGACATGATTAGCTGCAGACTTGCTCCTCAGTGCACTCATCGTACGTATTACTCCATCGCAAGGCTGGCAGAAGACACCGCAGAGCCAGTGGGCATTGTTTCAGATCTTACCGCCTGCCCCAAATGCGGTGGCAAGCTCAAGTGGGATTATGCACACCTTAGGCATCTTGGCCACGCAACTTGCGAGGAGTGCGGCTATACCAACCCAACTCCTGATTACGAGGTCATCTCGGTAGAGCCAGAGACTGGCAAGTTTGTGGTCAAGGAGCATTGCCACGAAGGTGCACCAACATATGAGTACAAGCTCAACAGCTACTCTATCGTCAATCTCTACAACCTGTTTGTGGCCATTGTAACCGCACGTGAGATGGGTCTTGCACCTGCAACTATCGCTGCATCTTTGCAACGCGTTAACATTGCTTCTTCCAGGTACAACGAGATTGACTATAACGGTCGCCGTCTTATTAGCATGGCCTCTAAGGGCGAGAATGACACGGCAACTTCCGTCACTATTGATATCCTGCGTAAACAGCCAGGTGATAAGGCAATCATCATTATGATTGCTGACGCCTATATGGCAAAAGCAAAAGACCAGACAGAGTATATTGGCTGGTACTACCAGACTGACTTTGAGTTCCTGCAAGATCCAAGCGTTAAGCAGGTCATTATTTACGGTGACACTTCACTTGATCTGCAGCTTAGGCTGAGACTTGCCGGTATTGATTCAGCCAAAACCTTTGTGGCAAGCTCTCCTGAAGAGACCGCTGACCTGGTTGACCTTAACGCTTGCCAGCACGTTTTTTATGCACACGGCCTCTATAACGGTGGCATTGCTGACATCAGCAGAAACCGTATCATTGAGCGCTTGAAACAGATGGAGGCCTCCCATGAGTAATCCAGCAACTAAGATTGAGATTCTCTATCCAGAGTACGGTAACCAGGGTGGAGACAACGGAAATGCTCTCTACCTGGAGGCCTGCCTTCCAAAAGAGAACTTTGTGTATACCTCTCACGCCGCAACGCCTTACTTTGTGGAGCATACGCCATCAGCAATCATCATGGGTGGCATGACAGAAGCCCAGCAAGAGCTTATTATTTCTCGCCTTATGCCTTACAAGGACAGGCTTGCTGAGCTGGCTGATCAGGGCGTTCCTATGCTGTTTGCCGGTAACGCTTCAGAGCTTTTTGGCGAGAAAATCGTCAATCCTGATGGTTCTGAGGTTAAGGGTCTTGGCTTATTTAAGTTTACGACCACTCGCTATATGCCCCAGCGCTTCCACGATGTCCAGGTGGGGGAGTTTGATCCTGGCAATGGCAAAGAGCCTTTTGTTGTCGTTGGCTTTAAGATGCAGTTCACACTCACCGAGGGAGATAACTCTAACTGCTACTTCCTTAAAAATAAGGTGGGTTTTGGCATCAATAAAGAAAGCAAACTAGAAGGCTTCCGTCGTAAGAATGCTATTGCAACCTGGCTGATTGGTCCTCTCCTTCCTTTGAATCCTTATCTCACGCGTTGGATTTTGGATATGGCGGGCGAGGAAGACACTCCTCTTGCTTTTGAAGAAGAGGCAGTCGCAGCGTATCAAAAGCATGCTCGTGAGATGGTCTATCCAGGAATGCACCTGCATTACTAAATGTATGTCTGCGCTGCTCATTTGCTCATATATGCGTTTCGTCGTATCATGAACTAAATTTTTAGAGTTAACAAGGGGATTGTTTTGCCACAGGTTTCTTCAGCTTATGCAACAAAACAGCGCGCTCAGCGCCTTGCACGTATTGGTATTATTGCTGCCCTTTATGCAGCACTTACGCTTGCAGCTCTTCTTTTCTTGGGCGGTCTTGCTTGGGGTCCTGTGCAGTTCCGCATTTCTGAGGCGGTTGTGGTTATTGCACTCTTTACCGCTGACGCAATCCCAGGACTGACGCTTGGCTGCGTTATTGCCAACCTTGCAAATATGGTTATTTCTGGCACAGGTGCCCTGGGATTGTTAGACGTAGTCTTCGGCTCCTTGGCAACTGCTCTTGGTGCATGGTTTACCTGGAAGAACAGGAAAAATGTACCACTTGCGCTCCTGGGACCAGTACTTGCAAATGCCGTTATTGTGTCTGCATATCTTCCTATTTTGCTTCAGGGATTGGGATTCTACACAATTCCATTTACCACCATTGAACTTGATGGATCATATCCTCTTATGTTCTTGTTTGGTTTTATCACCACAGGACTCGGAGAGGCTGTTGTTCTCTATGTACTAGGAGCTCCTTTGGCTCGTGCGCTTAAGCATTCTCCTTTGCCGCAGCAGCTTACTTCTGAGGATTCTGCTACAGAATCAGTCGAGAACTAGACAGCCATGCAAAGACTTGCTCAGTACATACATAGATCAACCAAGATAGTCCTGATTATTCTTGCCTGTGTATTGCTGGGCCTGCTTTCCTGGAGCGTCATGGCAGATAACTTGTTTGCCGCTCTTGTTGCAGGCGGAGGACTTGCCACGGTCATTGTTCTTGGTGGCACTACCCAGCCTGGTAATGAGCACGCCAGGTCTCAAGCAACAGAGCGCACCCTTGAGGTTGCCTCTAAGACGCTCAAGACCTTACGCGGAGGCTTGTCGCAAGAAACGGCGCCAACTATCTGCACACTATTGCTTCCAGAAACTTCTGCAGCTGCTATTTCCATCACGGATACAGAGTACGTACTGGGCTTTGAGGGAGACATTGCAACCTCGCATATGCCTGGTTCAAAAGTGGTTGGCCCTGCAACTGAGGTTCTGGAAAGTGGCCGCATGGAGACGTTTGTCTCGGTAGATAGTCGTCAGCAGGTACTACAAAGGCGTGGCGGCTTTGGCAATGGCGGCAGCTCCTTTGGCATCATTGTTCCGTTGATTGTTCAGGACCGCACAGTTGGCACTATCAAGCTCTACTATCGTCGTGGCATTGAAATTGATCGTACGCAGTTGGCAATTGCTGAGGGACTGGGCGAACTTCTCTCTACACAGCTTTCCTCGTATGAGCTTGATCGCCAAGCAGAGTTAACCGCTCGGGCCGAGGTCAAAGCTCTACAAGCACAGATTAATCCGCATTTCTTGTTCAACACGCTCAACACCATTGCATCTCTTACGCGTACAAACCCCAATAAGGCGCGAGATCTGCTTCGCGAGTTCTCTGTGTTTTATCGCCGTACGCTTGAGAGCTCTCAAGGTGCGCTCATTCCGCTTTCTCAGGAATTGACACAAACGCGCAGGTATTTGACAATTGAGAAGGCGCGTTTTGGAGAAGAACGTATTCAAGAGTCTGAGCATGTCGATGAGGGATGCGAAGATATTCAGGTACCGTCTTTTTTGATTCAGCCTATTGTCGAGAATGCCGTGAGACACGCTATGAAAGATGAAGGCGCCCTCCATATTGACATCCACGTCACACGCGATGATGATGATATTCTTATATCTGTTGCTGATGATGGTCTTGGAATGGATGAAGAGACTGTTTCTCGCTTACTTAATGGTCAAGGTCCTACCCCGCAGGATTCTTCGGGGAGAAATAGGGGCACGGGTATTGCCATTAAGAACGTAGCTGAGCGAGTTGAGCGCTTCTACGCCGTTGGCTCTGGCATGGAAATCATGTCTAAACCAGGGCAGGGTACGTGCGTGACACTCAAGCTTGCAGGTGCGGCACTGCAGGCAACAGCATAGTAGTATCGGTTTTTGCTTAACGCTGCGTTAGGCCGTTGGGAGATGAATGACATGCGTGCCATGATTGTTGATGACGAGGCTCCAGCCCGTTCTGAACTCAAGTTCTTGCTTGAGGAGACCGGACGTCTCGAGGAAATCATTGAGGCCACAAGTGCAAGGGATGCTGTCGAGAAACTCATGGAGTCTCGCGTTGAGGTCTTGTTCCTCGACATCTCCATGCCTAAGACAAATGGAATGCAGCTTGCAGAGGCTCTTCACAAGCTGAAGAATCCTCCCCAGATTGTGTTTGTCACTGCATATAGCGAGTACGCGCTGGATGCATTTGGCGTTAACGCGGTAGATTACCTGATGAAGCCCGTTGAGACCGAGCGCCTTGAGCAGGCTCTTGATAAGGTTGAGGAGCGCCTGCGCCCTCAGTCTCCTATGGCAACCATTGAGCGTATTCCTGTCATTAAGAGCGGAAGCAAGGTTCTTGTTCCTATTGATCAGATTCGCTTTATTGAGGCAAAAGACGATTATTCTTGCATCTACACAGAAGACGATCGCTTCTTGTCTACTATTTCTCTGCAAAAACTTGAAGAGCGCCTTGCTCCACACGGATTCTTCCGCATTCATCGTAGCTTTATCGTGAATCTTGAGTATGTTGACGATGTTGAGGTTATCTCTGCTGGTATCCTACAGTTGACTATTCAGGGATTTGAGGAGCGTCACATTTCGGTTTCTCGCCGTCGTGTGGTTGCACTCAAGCGAGCACTGGGACTGTAGAAGCTCAAAGGGTTTCTCGCCAGCAGCTAAAAGCGCACGTAGGAGTTTGGTATGGCACTGGTAAGGTTTGACGTAATTTCAGATACGCATGGGTATTTGTCATCTGAGTTGCTTGAAGCTCTGCAAGGTGCCAACTACATTGTGCATGCAGGAGATATCACTTCAAACGCTGATTATCAGACGCTCCAGAAGATTGCTCCGGTAAAGCTCTGCCTGGGCAATAATGACTTTTGCTACAACTATGGCCCCATGGTAAAGAAAAAGATTATTTTCTTTGCGGCCGGTTTAAAGTGGCAGGTATGCCATTATCGCGAGAGGCTTGACCTGGTTAAATGCAATATTGCAATCTGTGGTCACACGCATAAGCCTTTTGTACAGCGCGACGAGTGGACTAATACACTTGTAATGAATCCAGGAAGTCCTACCTATCCTCGCGGTCGCGAGGGCGCAACTATGGGACGCATTATTGTTGATGAAGAAACGGCCCAGGTGGTCAGCGCAGAAATTATTAGTCTGTCTTCGCTTGAGGTACTTTCTTCTTGTAAATAAGCGATGGAATCATCAGCTTGGTAAAGAGCACCAGCCATACAAGGGCAAGCGAGAAACCACCAATAACGTCGGTGGCGTAGTGCACGCCCAGATAAATTCTGCTGACGCCAATCATAATGATGACGGCGGAGAAAAGACCACACCAAATCCAGCGCTGTAGTTTGTCTTTCTCGTAATGCCAGACAAGCCAAATAAGCAGGCCATAAAAAGCCATCGAGAACATCGAGTGGCCCGAGGGGAAGCTATAGCCGGTTTCAACTACCAGTCTAAATCCGTCGGGACGAGGACGCTGGACAATGGCCTTAAAGATAAGGTCAACAATAACAACACCGCCAAGGTTAATAGAGGCGAGCCTGCCAACACTTGGTCCTGGCGCAAACGCTGCAACCACAATAAGCATGACAATAACGGTGACAGGACTTGCAAGTCCAGAGAACCCCTCCATTATCTCAGTGAGAAGCGGAGTTCTAAGGTGGACAACAAAGAGCCTGTAGGCAAAGTGATCAATGCCGATGACGTCACCTTCAGAAACGTCAATCAGCAAAAAAATAAAAATTGCTGAAGAGACAAGCAGAATGATGGTAGAAAGGCTTGAACGTAGACGCTGTAGAAAGAGGCGCTTACGAACTCCTTTTAAAAGTCCTGTCTGTTGGGCATCAAGGCTTTTATCGGCCATTAGTTCTCCTTGTAACAAAAAGGCGGCACGCCGATAGACGTACCGCCGCTTAGTTCAATGATAAGCCAGCGCAGCCGCGTGGCACACAAGAACTTACAGGTTAGCGTTGAGCTCAGAAACGAGGTCAGCCTTAGGAAGGTTGCCAACCATGGTGTGAACAGGCTCACCGTTCTTGAAGAGGATGAGGGTAGGGATGGAGACGATGCGGAAACGAGTTGCAAGATCAGCCTCGTCGTCAACATTTACCTTGTAGACGTCAAGCTTGTCTGCCATCTCATTGCCAACTTCCTCAACGACTGGGCCAAGAGCGCGGCAAGGACCACACCAGGATGCCCAGAAATCAACGAGGACAGGCTTGTCTGCGTTTGCAAGAACAGAATCGAACTCTGCAGTAGTAAGCTGCTGTGCCATAACGAACCTCCAGTTACACACGGCCTTTAGGCCATTTAATTTCAAGCACTTAGCAAACTTATCCCCAAATTAGAAAAGTGTATACACATAACTTTATAGACTTGCTCAAATTGTGAATTACGTGCATAGTTGGCATATAAGAAAGAGGTGCGCATGCCAAGCGAAAGATCTATGCGAAAAGAAGCCTACATGGCAAAAACAACGCACGAGTTTGGAGATTTTGCTGCTCAGGGGGTGTGTATGGCAGGCAATGCTTTTGCATCGGTTTTGTTAGTAAAAGGGCAAGAAGACTTTGGAGAAGAAGAGCTTTCTGCACTTAAAGCTTCTTTAGAGCATTTAGGCTATGCACCTGAGGCATGGGCTACCTTGCTTACCACAACAAAAACAGGCGATCCCATAAATCCAGAGCTCGTTAGGCAGGCGATAAGTGCTTTTAGCCCCGACACGGTGCTCCTGGTAAATGATGCAGCAGTTGCATCAGTGCGTGAAGCATACGCAGAAGAGCTTGAACAGCTTAAAACTGATGCCGAGAAGACCTTCTCGCCCCGTGTTCTTGTCCATGTATGTGGAATGCGCGTGGTTAATCTTGATAACTTTGCCGGTGCGCTTGATGACCCTCATCAGAAGCAGATGCGCTGGGCTGCAATTAAACAGGTTCCACCTTTGGGAGAACCCTATTAGTAATGATTTGTCGTATTTTTTACGAAAAACGACATTGTGACGTTTCATGAGCGCTGCTCAGATTATCCTTGAGGTAGTCAAAAGAAGGAGACTGGTATGGCATCACCTACAGCACCAAGCATTTTGCCTACTGACGCAACACAGACTAGAGCTTGGCAGGCACTTACAGAGCATTACACCAGCTTAAAAGATACTAAGGCTACGCTGAAGAAATGGTTTGCAGAGGACCCACAGCGCGCCAAGAATCTTACGTTCGAGCTAGACCAGTTCCATATTGATCTTTCTAAAAACCTTGCCACGCAAGAGACGCTTGATCTTCTGTGTGACCTTGCTAAAGAGGTCAAGCTTGAAGAGCGTAGAGACGCTATGTATGCCGGCATGCATATCAACACTACTGAAGACCGAGCAGTTCTTCATACAGCGCTTCGTCGTCCTGCCTCTGAAGCAGGCACGCTTATTGTTGACGGACAAGATGTTGTCGCCGATGTTCACCAGACTTTGAACAAGATGTATGCCTTCTGTGACCGAGTTCGCTCGGGAGAGTGGAAGGGTGTTTCTGGCAAGCCTATCAAGACTGTTGTAAGTATTGGTATTGGTGGTTCTGACCTTGGTCCTGTTATGGTTTACGAGGCTCTAAAGCCTTTTGCTGACGCCGGTATTACTGCTCGCTTTGTCTCCAACATTGACCCTGTTGACCTTGGCGAGAAAACCGAGGATCTTGATCCAGAAACAACACTCTTCATTGTTGTTTCCAAAACCTTTACCACACTTGAAACACTTACCAATGCACGTTGTGCTCGTGCGTGGCTTTTAGAGAAGCTTGCTGAACAGGGCATTATTGATGGCTCTGATTCTCAGAATGCAGATGCTATTCGTAAGCATTTTGTTGCTGTTTCAACTGCGCTTGATTTGGTAGAAGACTTTGGTATTGATCCAGAAAACACCTTTGGTTTCTGGAACTGGGTTGGCGGCCGTTATTCGGTTGATTCTGCAGTTGGTCTTGTGCTGGCTATCGTTTTTGGTCCACAGCGTTTTGCAGAATTCCTCAGTGGCTTTAATGCAGTTGATGAATACTTCAAAAACACTCCATTGAGACAAAATGTTGTTGCTCTCATGGGTCTTTTAAACGTTTGGTACGTTAATTTCTTTGGCGCAGCATCTCACGCCGTTCTTCCATATAGCCAGTACCTGCATAGATTCCCTGCGTATCTCCAGCAGCTCACCATGGAATCCAACGGCAAGTCTACTCGTTGGGATGGTACGGCGGTTACTTCAAAGACAGGAGAGATCTTCTGGGGAGAGGCTGGAACTAATGGTCAACATGCGTTCTACCAGCTTATCCATCAGGGAACCCAGATCATTCCCGCTGACTTTATTGCGTTTGTAAATACTGCCTTTGCCACCAAAGATGCAGACCTAGACGTCCATGAACTCTTCCTCTCCAATTTCTTTGCGCAAACCAAAGCACTTGCTTTTGGTAAGACCGCTGATGAGGTCCGTGCTGAGGGAACGCCAGAGTGGATGGTTTCTGCACGCATCTTTGAAGGAAATAGGCCAACTACTTCTATCTTTGGAAAAGAGCTTAATCCTCGTGCTATCGGCACACTTATTGCACTCTATGAGCACATTACCTTTGTTGAAGGTGTTGTGTGGGGCATTGATTCCTTTGATCAGTGGGGCGTAGAGCTTGGTAAACAGCTTGCAAAGCAGATTTTCCCTGCAATTCATAACGACGAAGAGCTGGCAAAGCAAGACGCTTCAACTCAGTCTCTTGTTGATTTCTATCGCAGAAACAGAACATAACACGTTACGTAACATAAAATTATTTTTTTATTTCATGCTAAGAAGGCCATCTTGTATGGCCTTCTTTCTTATTTTTAGAAATGTATTTTGAGGAGTGTTGAGCGGATATTTCTTTTTCTAATATATGCAATATTGCTACTTTTATGTTCATATATGCAAAAAATTTCTGCATATATATTTATGCTGGTAGAACACTTGTTCATTTGATTAATCAAACAATTTGAATAAAATTTAAAAAAATAATACATCGAAACTATTAAAAATTTTAGAATACCAGCAGTCTCCGTACGACTTTGTGTTATAACGGCTACTCATGTGACGCCTAGTCTGGATTGTAGTTTTTAAAGGATAAATGATTTACATAACAGGCTAAAAATTTTGTATTGGCGTAGTACAGATATAGAGGTGTTGTCAGGAATGGAGCGGTAATGAAGTACCTTTTGCTCGTAAGTCATGGAACGTTTGCACCAGGTTTGCATAGCGTAATGGACATGCTGATGGGGCCCAGAGAAAATATCTTGAGCTACAGCATGGAAGATGGCGTGGGAGCAGCTGAATATAGAGAGAATTTGTCAAAAATTCTTGAGCCACTTACTGCTGATGACGAGGTTGTCGTTCTTGGTGACATTATCGGTGGATCTCCACTTACTAATGCGCTTGATCTTCTCGCCAAAAAAGGCCTGCTTTCTCATACCGTGGCTTTTAGTGGCGCCAATCTTCCCATGGCAATCGGTGCTTTGATGGCAATCGACGATGGTCTAAGTGGTGAAGCTCTTGTGTCATCAGTCCTGAACGAAGGCAAAAATGGCGTTAATCAGATTGTCCTAGCTCTTGAAGACGATGACGAGGAAGACCTTTAGTAATTACTGCAAGTACGCGTAGCTGCTTGCGTAAGAAATATGTTAGGAGAAAACATGATTTCATTTGTTCGTGTTGATGACCGCATGATTCATGGTCAGACAGTCACTCGTTGGGCCCTTGAGGTTCCTTGTGACGGAATCATTGCAGTTAATGATGCGGCTGCATCAAATCCTGTCCTTAAGTCTGCTTACAAGTCAGCAGCACCTGACAAGAAAGTATTTGTTTGGACATTTGATCACTTCAAAGAGAGCGCTCAGAAGGTTCTAGACAGCGATTCTCGTTATTTTCTTATTACTAAAAACCCAGTTGACATGAAGAAAATTCTTGTTGACTTTGGTTTTAAGCCAGGAATTAACACGGTCATTATCGGTCCTGGTAATGATCGTCCTGGTGCGGTAAAGCTGGGCAACAACCAGTCCTTTACTCAAGAAGAGGGACAGGCATTTGAGGATATAACCAAA
>JAGZWL010000192.1:0-1044 GCA_018378955.1 Atopobium sp.
CACCGATCTCTTTGACGGTCAGCTTGATATGCTGCCTAACGGCGCTATCAAGGTTGACGAGTACATGCGCACCAGCGAGCCTGGCGTCTTTGCAGCTGGCGACTCTGCTTCCATTATCTTCAACGTCACTGGTAAAGAGGACTACATTCCTCTGGCAACCAACGCTGTTCGCCAGGGACTGCACGTTGGTCCTAACATGCTTGAGCCAACTGCTGCTTATGCAGGTACTCAGGCTTCCAGCGCAGTTCAGCTCTACAACTACTCCATGGCTGCAGCAGGTCTCACCGTTGAGGGCGGCAAGGTACGTGGCTACGAGTACGATTCCGTTTCCATCACCGAGAACTACCGTCCTGAGTTCATGCTGACCACCGAGCCAGTTACCGCAACGCTGGTCTGGGATCCAGAGACTCGCCTTATCAAGGGCGCACAGTTCTTCTCGACACATGACGATGTAGCTCAGGCAGCAAACGTTGTTTCCGTTGCTATTGCTGCTGGTATGACCATCGACAACCTTGCAGCAGTTGACCTTCTGTTCCAGCCAAACTTCACCAACCCAGTCAACTACATTGGCTCCGTTGCTATGGCTGCCTGCGCAAAGGCCAAATAAGTTCCGCACATATTGCAGTAAAAGAGAAGGAAGCTGGTGGAGGTGCCAGCTTCCTTCTTTGCTATCGAGCCTAAGTTTAGCTCGATTTATGCCTGTTTGGGGCGCCTGTGCGCCTATCTTGAGATGACGCCTTGCTTGGAACGACGTCTATTTGAAACGACGTCTACCTTGGCTTTCTGCTCACTACAGCAATGTAGTTGAAATCGTCAGCATGATCGTTGAAAAACGTAAACATGCTGGTAAACATCTTGGTGTTCTCTGGCTTAAGGCCGTTTCTAATAACCCTTAGAGCACCATCAGCGCCTTCGTCCGCAATAAGTCCTGCTGGATTCATGAGCGTCATCTTGCCGTTCTTTGTTTCTGGGCAGAAACCTGCTGACTCAAAGAGATTCTTCCAACCTGCAAGGGTTAAAGGCTTTACGTTGACGTTGATAGTT
>JAGZWL010000193.1:0-1030 GCA_018378955.1 Atopobium sp.
GCGCCCTGAGCAATAGATTGGTTGATTGTAGAGCTATCCAGAGGCGTTGGGACCACAAAAGCGTCCTTGAGGCCAAAGCGGTCAATAAGGAGCTGTTCTGCGGAAACGCGCTGGCTATCGTTCTTTCTGAAGCTGAACTGAACAATGCCCTGCGCGCGAGCCTCTTCAAGGAGACGGATAACTTTTGCACGAGAAACGCCCATGACCTCAGCAATCTGAGCCTGGGTGCTATCTTCCATGTAGTAATACCACGCAGCCTTGGTGGCTAGTGCATATGTCTGCTCGTCCATCCATCCTCCAGTTGATACTTTTGTTTAATACTAAAACATTTGTATCTAACATACTAGATTTCATTATAGTAATTTTTCTCCCTATTAACAGGAAGATATACTACAAATACCATAATTACGTACAGAAGAATTCTGAACTATTGTTCATTAGACAATCAAAAATACCATTCACGGCAGTAATAATACCGTTTGCCGTGACGGTGCTTTGAAGAATGCCTATTTATAGATATCTTCAAAGTGTGAGATTTTGTACGGCCGTTTGTTATTTTTGGTAGGAGGTACTATGGGTGAATCTTTTGACATCGATATCGATGCCACTGACCCAAAGTCGCCTGAAGGAAAAGATGCGTGTGAGCAGTGCGACACACTTCTTTCCGTCCGCGGAATCAAGAAGTCATTTGGCTCCAACGAGGTATTAAAAGGCATTAACTTAGATTTGGCGCCAGGAGAGGTCATCTCTCTTATTGGTGGCAACGGTTCCGGTAAATCTACCCTCATGAAGATCATCATGGGTATTTACTCTGCCGATGAGGGAGAAATTTCTATCGATCGTCAAAAGGTTGATATCTCCAACCCTAAGGCCGCACTTGCACACAGTATCTATATGGTTCCTCAGGAGCCAATGCTGTTCCCTAACATGACCGTTAGGGAGAACATCACCATTGGTTTTGAGGCTCCAAAAGCTGAGCTCAACAAGATGCTCGAAGACACCATGAAAGAGATTGGCTGGGAGCTTGACC
>JAGZWL010000194.1:0-1025 GCA_018378955.1 Atopobium sp.
CGTGCTACTTCAGGTCAACGGGATCCGCGTAACGGGAATCGTATAGATGCTGATACCAGTCTCCGTGCGCCTCAGTATAATTTAGGCCCAGCTAATAATACTTTGATTTCTGTCTATAATTCAGATTACCTCAATTATGCTTATAATGTTGTGGAAACCATTCCTACACGAAATAGTATTAAAAGCATTGCTTACGCTTCTGGTAGTGATCGAGTGAATGGCATCAACGTGCCTCAGACCTCTGCATTGAAAAATAGTGCAGTCGCCTTTAATATTGTGGGGACTGTTGGGCAGACAGAGGTCGTAACGCCTGGGAAAATTTATAATGTTTCTTTTGTAGTGACTAATACGGCTAGGCAGTCAGTGACACGTACGCTTCGTATTCAGGTTTTGCCACAAAATGATGGCATTCGAAACCCGATTACGGCTGTGACAACGGGGACTTTTGTTAATGACACAAGTAATCTCGCTCAAGCCGAAAAAGATAAGGTTTGGGAGGCCTTTAAGAATGCTAACCCAAATATTGCCACTTCAAAGGATTTTAAATCTTATTCGGTTTCATCATCTGGTGTGGTGACTATTACTTATAAAGATAACACCACAAATGATGTGACGGCTCCAGTGAAGCGACTTGCAGCACCAACGGTTGAAACGAGATTATTGGACAAGGCTTACACGCAGACACCTGTAACGGTGACAGGAGCTGAGCCAGGTTCTACAGTCGTTCTATACAATAATGACGACGAGGTTGGAACAGCAGTGGCAGATGCTTCGGGTCAAGCGATTGTGACGCCGACAGTTAAGTTACAAACGGGTGGTGTAACAGCCAAAGCTCGCATCATGTATGATGATTATGCGGTATACTCAGATGCCAGCAATTCCGTGGCTGTAACGGATGGGACGCGTCCTGAAGTGACGGCCAAGTTGACTGTCGATGGTGTGGAACCTAAGTCTACGCCTCTCGAAGGTGGTGGGAAAAACTATACCATCTATGCTGGCGATGATGCTGTTTTGACTTTCACGGC
>JAGZWL010000195.1:0-1019 GCA_018378955.1 Atopobium sp.
CCGCTTTCGGTACGATTCCATTTTTGTTCGAGAGAAGAGAGTGAAACATACCCCATATTAGGTCTTTATTTGTCATATAATGAAGACCCAAGTTAAATGACTATTTTTGGAGACTATATTATGGAGAAACGAAAAGGAAGAAAGAGGCTTAGTCAAGCAGAAAAAGAGGCCGAGATCAATGGGCGAACAGATTTGTTTGATTGGGATGAAGCAATACCCGAGCGGGACTATAAAGACGGTCAAGAAATACAGACTCTTATGCCATTCTCCGATGTCGCTATGGAGCAAGAAGCAATAGGTGGGGTCAGCCGTCTCGATGAACAAAATGAACTTGATGATGGTATCCCTGAGATTGACGCTTTTCATAGGACTATTGGGGAGGGCGAAGCAGCCATTCACCACTACAAAGAGCGCTATAGGCATTATGCTCACTTTACAAAAGCATGCGGAAAGGCAAGGGAATTAGAACTAAAGAAGCGCTTTGACGCTCTTCCAATTTCTGCACGGTCAATCTCTAATACTAGACACACACCTCAGATGAGCTTGCTGCCTATTGGCGATTTAAGCTCAGAGAGACTCCTGACACTTGCGCCAAAATACTCCAACGCTGGAGGCTACTACCTTGGTAAAGATGGTTTAACAACAGATGATATATTTACCAGAGAGTATGACTTCTTCCCAGCGGGGATGACTCTTAACCTTGCATTAGAAAGCTGTTTGGAAGAACTAGAAGTGTCGGTTGAAGAGTTGGTTGCAGACTTCTCCATAAACGATAGTGTAGAGACGGAGCGAGACCTTTTATATGTCGTAGTCGAAGTCCTTGCATGGTTTAGTAGGCACGATAAAAAACTTGATACTCAAATAATTTATTTACTATTGGATACCCTTCGCCCATTTGTTTATACACCTGAATCAGTAGACCAAAAGCCCACACTGCTTGCCTTAAAAACTTTAATGGATGAGGGAAGCATTAAAAGCGGCTCGATATACACACGATTTGACGCTATCTATTACTCGCT
>JAGZWL010000025.1:0-12960 GCA_018378955.1 Atopobium sp.
AACTCAATTTAAGGCCACGTAAGCGTCTGGGTTGGAAGTGCCCTTGGGAAGTCTACCATCACCAAACGTTGCACTTGCTTTGACAATTCAAGGGCAAAATTTACCGATTCTTTGCAGAAATCAGGCGCGTGAAAGATAGACTACGTGGCCCTAAATTTTGAGCCTGAAAAGGGCATCAAGTCTGAGTAAATTTACTCAGACATGGCGAGAAAAACCGGCAAATAGCTCAGATATGGTGCACTTTTCCGGCAAATTGTTCAGACATGACGATAACATCAGGCTCCCTGGAAGGGTGAGCTCGGACATGCCTTAAACCCCGCCTAAAAAGTGTAAAGAATCGGTGTTTGAGACACCGATTCTTTGATGAAATCAGGCAAATCCACCGAATCTTTGATGTTTTTAGGCAAAAGCTACAGATTCTTTGCAGAAATCAGGCGCGCTAGCAGGCCAAAATGGAAATCTAGTCGGCAGAGCAGACTTGGCGAGAAAATCGGTCTTCTCGCGGTTGCAGTTATTGCACAGAGTGTGTAATAATACTCAGTATGTGCAATAAGTCGGGTGTTACGGTGTTGTTGCGCTGCCGCTCCACCCGCGCCGCTCACGCGCCACCCGCTCCGCTCACACGCGCCCGCGCACCCAGTACGTACCTGCAACCAGGAGAGACTTCAGAAACGTATGACGCAAACATTGTCTGCACCTGCTGTTTTGTCAGCTTGCAAGCTTGATCGACGTACCGCCAGAACTCGTGCGGCGCTTAGAAAAGCCCTGGCAGAAGAGATAGACGTAACCGGCGACCTTACCTCCGTGACCGTCACGGGCGTAACGGAGCGCGCTGGCCTCACGCGTCGAACCTTTTATTCCCACTACAAAGACATCCCGGACCTGGTGCTTCATATCGAAAAGGAAGCGCTTGCTGAGCTGCGACCTGCTGTTGAGCAGCTTGCTCGCGTCAACCTTGTTGAACTCAGAGAGGCCATTGACTCCTACAAGCCATGTCCCGGCGCAACGGAGATGCTTCGCAGCATTCGCAAACACGGCTTCTACCTGCGTCCCTTGCTGGGCAACGGTGGAGACCCTGCGTTCCAAGATAAACTAAAGCACCTGGTATACGAGGTTATCGCCCAGCGCGCCCTGCATGATCTTGACCCGCGCGCACTTGGTCCCTTCTTTGACTACTATCTGACCTTTGCAATTTCTGCCGAGGTCGGCGTCCTTATCCGCTGGTTAATCGGCGGCATGCGCGAGAGCGACGAGCAGATGGCGGGCCTTATGACCGGCCTCATGTTTGTTGCACCTGGCGATCTGTACGGCAAGCCAATCAAGCTAGACGTTCCACGATTTGCGCTTGCAACTCTTGTTCTCGGAGAGGAAAACAATGATTAGTCCAAAGTTTGAGCTGGTAGAGAATGGTGCCGAGCTTGCACCAAACGTCCCACTTGACCTGTCTCAGGCCCATCTTATGCTGGGCATCGATGTTGGTTCCACAACCGTAAAGCTGTCCGTCATCGACGAGGACGGCACGCTGGTTTACGCAAACTACGAGCGTCACCACACCGATGTTCGTGCAACCGCGCGCTCCCTGTTTGTCAAAGCTCAGAAGCATATTGGCGAGACACCCATGTACGCCGCAATCACCGGTTCCGGCGGAATGCTCTTGGCGCAATGGCTTGACCTGGAGTTTGTCCAGGAGGTTATCGCTTCTAAGCGCGCTGTTGAGACGCTGATCCCTCAGACCGACGTAGCCATTGAGCTGGGCGGCGAGGACGCAAAGATCATCTACTTTGATAACGGTATTGAGCAGCGTATGAACGGTACCTGCGCTGGTGGTACTGGTGCATTCATCGACCAGATGGCGTCTCTCCTCAAAACTGACGCAACCGGCCTTAATGAGCTGGCAAAAGACGTTAAGCAGATCTACCCAATTGCATCTCGCTGCGGCGTTTTTGCAAAGTCTGACGTTCAGCCGCTGCTCAACGAGGGTGCCGCTCCTGCTGACATTGCAGCTTCCATCTTCCAGGCCGTTGCAAACCAAACTGTTTCTGGCTTGGCCTGTGGTCACCCTATCCGCGGCCACGTCGCGTTTCTCGGCGGCCCTCTGCAGTACCTCTCTGAGCTGCGTCGCCGCTTCTATATCACGCTTAACCTGGATGACGAGCATATTGTCTTGCCAAAGAACGCTCACCTCTTTGTTGCAACGGGCGCTGCTCTGGCGGGCGAGTCCGACCGACCAATCACCTTTACGCAGGTCATGGAGGCACTGGATAACCTCAAGGACATCCAGGGCTCCGAGGTTGCTCGTCTGGACCCACTCTTTGCTACCCAGCAGGACTTTGACGACTTCAAGGCCCGCCACGACCAGGAGGTAGTCCCCAAGGGTCAGCTGGCCAACTACCACGGCCGCGTGTTCATTGGCATCGACGCAGGTTCTACCACTATGAAGGCTGCTGTTGTTGGCGAGAAGGGCGAGCTGCTTTACACCTGGTACGACAATAACAACGGCGATATCCTGGGTACCGCTCGCAAGATCATGGACTCCATCTACGACGAGATGCCTTCCGACTGCATTATTGGCCACGTTACAACCACTGGTTATGGCGAGGGTATCCTGATTGAGGCTCTCCGCGCAGACTCGGGCGAGATTGAGACCGTCGCTCACCTGCGTGGCGCTAAGGCATTTGTCCCAGACGTTGATTTCATTCTTGATATTGGCGGCCAGGACATGAAGTGTCTGCAGGTCAAAGATGGCGTCATTGAGCACATCATGCTGAATGAGGCTTGCTCTGCAGGCTGCGGTTCCTTTATTGCATCCTTTGCTGACTCCATGAAGATGGACGTCCGCGAGTTTGCAACCGCTGCAACCAAGGCAACACTCCCTGTTGACCTGGGATCCCGTTGTACCGTCTTCATGAACTCCCGCGTCAAGCAGGCGCAGAAGGAGGGTGCAACCATCGGCGACGTTGCTGCTGGTCTTTCATACTCCGTCATCAAGAACGCCCTGTTCAAGGTCATCAAGCTCCGTGACTTCAGCGAGATTGGCGAGCACTGCATCGTCCAGGGCGGTACCTTCATGTCCGACGCAACGCTCCGCGCATTTGAGCTGCTCACCGGCAGAGATGTCATCCGTCCCGATATTGCAGGTGTCATGGGTGCCTACGGCGCCGCTCTTCTCGCCCGCGACCGCGCAGGCATTGACGGCGTATCCACCCTGTTAGACCGCGAGTCCATCGACAACCTGCAGGTTAAGCTTACCAACACGCACTGCCGCATTTGCCCTAACAGCTGCATGCTGACCATCAACGACTTTGGCAGCGGCCACAGGTTTATCACCGGTAACCGTTGCGAGAAAGGCGCAGGTAAGAAGCGTGGTGCCAAGAAGAACGAGGCCCCAAACCTCTTTGCGTTCAAGAACAAGCTGCTGTTTGATCGCGAGTCGCTTCCCGCTGACGAGGCTCCACGCGGCACCGTAGGTATTCCTCGCTCGCTGAACATGTACGAGAACTATCCGTTCTGGCATACGTTCTTCACTAAGCTGGGCTTCTCGGTCATTTTGTCCGACCAGACCACCGCAAAGACGTACGACGCGGGTATCGAGTCCATGCCTTCCGAGTCCGCCTGCTATCCTGCAAAGCTTTCCCACGGCCACATCATGAATCTGCTGGCCAAGGACCCAGACTTTATTTGGATGCCCTGTATTCGTTGGGAGCGCAAGGAGGACGACTCCGCAACCAACCACTACAACTGCCCAATTGTCATGAGTTACCCTCAGGCGCTGGGCCTCAACGTGGACGAGCTTTCCGATCCGTCCATCCAGTACATGGCTCCGTTCATTCCGTACGACAAGAAAAACGAGCTCAAGCGCCGTTTGTACGAGCTCATCAGTGAACAGCGCGAGAAGGACGCCCAGGCTGGTAAGGGTCGCTTCCGCGGCGAGCACATTACGCGCGCCGAAATTGATGCCGCTGTTGAGGCTGCTTGGCAGGAAGATATCAACGTCAAGGACCAGATGCACCGCGCAGGTGACGAGGCTCTTGCTTGGATTGAGGAGCACGACGCTCACGGTATTGTTCTTGCAGGTCGCCCTTATCACAACGATCCAGAGATTAACCACGCCATTCCTGAGCTGGTCTCTTCCTTTGGCTTTGCCGTTCTCACCGAGGATTCCGTTGCTCACAAGATGATGCCTGAGCGTCCAATCCGCATCGTTGACCAGTGGATGTATCACTCACGTCTGTATCGTGCGGCTCGCTTTGTTGCATCCCGAAACGACCTGGACCTCATTCAGCTCTTCTCGTTTGGTTGTGGTCTTGACGCGCTGACCACTGACCAGGTCCAGGAGATTCTTGAGGCTTCGGGCAAGATTTATACCATGCTTAAGGTTGACCAAGTCTCCAACTTGGGCGCTGCACGCATTCGTATCCGCTCCCTGATGGCTGCCCTGAACGAGCAGCAGGCAGAGCTCGAGCGACTTTCAGCTGCCGGCCTGGTTACCGAGGCCGTACCACAGGGCGTTCGCATGGCCGATGGCTTTCTGGAAAAGGCCAGAAGCGCTAGTTCTTCTCGCCGTGCGCCCGTGTACCGCGAGGCAGAATCTGCAGCTTACGAGAAGGTCCGCTACACCAAGGAGATGCAGGAAGCGGGCTATACCATCCTGGCTCCACAGATGGCGCCGATCCACTTTGAGCTGGTAGAGGAGCTACTGAAGGGTGCGGGCTACAACGTTGTGCTGCTGCCTTCGGTTGACCAGGGCGCCGTTGACATGGGCCTTCGCTACGTCAACAACGACATCTGCTACCCATCCATCCTGGTCACGGGCCAGATTATGGAGGCGGTGCTTTCGGGCAAGTACGACCTGACCAAGACCGCGGTTTTGATTTCGCAGACCGGCGGCGGCTGCCGTGCAACCAACTACATCGCGCTGATTCGTAAGGCGCTCAAAGACGCAGGTCACCCAGAGATTCCGGTCATTTCCGTTTCTGCTGCTTCCGGCCTGGACGAGGACAACCCAGGATTCAAGCTGTTCAAGCCTGATTTGCTGATCAAGGCAGTTTATGCGCTCCTGTACGGCGACCTGATCATGCAGCTGCTGTATCGCGTCCGTCCTTACGAGGCCGTTAAGGGCTCCGCGAACGAGCTGTATGACCAGCTCATGGCCGATACACGCTCCAAGATCAACGGAATTTCTCGCAAGGAATTCTACAAGCAGTGCCAGCGTACCATTGAGCTGTTTGACAGCCTGCCTGTGGTCAACGACCGCCAGAAGCCACGCGTCGGCGTCGTTGGCGAGATTCTGGTTAAGTTCCACCCAACGGCTAACAACGAGCTGGTCAAGGTCATCGAGTCCGAAGGTTGCGAGGCCAACGTTCCAGGTCTGGTCGACTTCTTCCTGTTTGGTCTCTCCAACGCGATCAACACGCACAAGGAGCTGGGCACTTCGTTCAAGAGCCGCATGACGCACATCGCGGGCATCAAGATGGTCCAGGGCCTGCGCGCGCCAATCAACAAGATGCTGGAGAAGTCAGAGCGCTTTGAGCCATACCCCAACATCAATGAGCTGGCCGAGAAGGCCGAACAGATCCTTTCGCTCTGCAACACGATGGGCGAGGGCTGGCTGCTGACCGCCGAGATGTGCGACCTCATTGAGACGGGCACGCCAAACATTGTCTGCGCTCAGCCGTTTGCCTGCCTGCCTAACCACGTTGTCGGCAAGGCGGTCATCAAGCGCCTGCGCCAGATGCACCCTGAGTCCAACATTGTTGCTGTCGACTACGACCCAGGTGCGTCCGAGGTTAACCAGCTCAATCGTATCAAGCTGATGATTTCGGTGGCTAAGGAGAATTACAAGAATGGCGTAAACGGCGAGTTCAAACTAGAAAACGCTGACGACCCAGTCACCAACGACGCAACTATGCCGTATACCGGCCGCGACAAGTTTGGCCTGGATTCCGTTGTCCGTGAGGGCGGCCACTCTTGCTCTTCGCACCACATGTCTGCGCTGGAAGCAACTGGTGCTAACTTGGGCGATCACGGCCGTACCGCTCCCGACCACGGAAAAGACTACGGTTCCATTAGGCTTTCCGAGGAGCAGATGGCTGCAATCGAGCGCGCTAAGAAGAAAGCCGGCGTCAAGTAGCACGGCGGCGCGGCGACGCGTCGGCAGACGCGAAGCTGCGGCGAACGCGGCACGAACAGCCGCGACCAGCGCAAACAGCGCGAACATGCGCGCAACCGGCTGCGAACACTGAGATTTGCACGTTAATGAGCCCCAAACTTTTGTTTGGGGCTCATTTTTGACGAATTTGGGCCCAAAAAGGTAAAAAATGCGTTTAGTTGGAGTATTCATTTTGAAAATGAGCTATTTTGACTCAATTAGTAAAAGAATTAGTTAAAACTTTTTCGCTTATCCTGGGCAAACGTAAAAATAAAAAATTAAACTAAATTTCTTCAGCCCCAACTAAACGGGTTTTTTACCGCTTTAGCTATCAAAAACGGCAATTTTCCGAGTCCTGTGAAAATTTTGCTTATAAAACGTACGGAATATGCAATTTCATGCATAACGGCTTCAATCCGTGGCTACAAACAGTATTCCCTTGGTGTCGGAGCTAGACTATGCCAAGCAAATCCACCGAGTTACGCGATTAGGCTGTATGCTCGTGAGTTAGCAGCAACAAAAGTGCTGCTCAACGTTACCCGCTCGGATGCAGGGAACCATCGCGTCGAGAAAACTACGCGACCATCATTCAGATAAATCTCCACGGTAGATCCGTCAACAATAAGACGCAGTTCAGAAAGCTCCTTTAGCCTAATAGAGCGTTGAGTCCTGCCTGCAGCGATGTCCTCGTCAATGAATTTCAGGGCAAAAATGCCCTTGGAGTAAGAAAGCTCAAGCGCGTCGTTGAGAGTAAGTGTTCCGTCTCCGGATATGCCAGTAATCTCAATATCTGCAGATAGTTGATCTATTTTGACGACAGTGTCGGCAAAAAATTCCACACATTCGCGTCGCTTAGCATCAAGCTCTTTAACAGGACGCTGCAGGATAACACCATCACCAGACAGCGAAAGTTCTCGGGGCAGAGTAAGGTTGTGGCAGAATCTAATGCCTTCAGGATAACTATGGTAAGTCGGATCGATGATGCCCATCCATCCAATCAAAATGGTTCGGCCAGAATTGTCGACGAACGTTTGAGGTGCGTAGAAGTCAAAACCATAATCCCAGAGCATAAAGCTATCGGTGGAAACAGTTTCAACATTGATAAGCTTTTGACTTCCTGGAAGCGGAAAATAGCCCGACTGCCAGATATTTTGCCATTTGTCGAGAGGCTCGCTTGAAGTGTTTTCTTGCAAGTTAGCGGAATCGCTCAAGCGCGATCCCTTGGACGCATCGGCGCTTGGTTCCGTACCAGCACTTGGTTCCGCACCGATGCTTGACTCCGTACCAGCACTTGGCCCCGTACCAGCGCCTTCTCTTAGCCCCTGCGGACACATAGATAGAAACTCCTGGTCATCTAGCTGCACCAAAAAAGGGCATTCCCACATGTAGCCAAACGCCTCACGATGACCCAGAGCATTAGCCCCGCGTATAACCGAGTGGAGCGTCCACGACTTGCCACAATCACTGGAGTCGTAAATCAACGCCGCTCCCGAATCGCAGCGTTCATCTGCGGATTTCGCGGGACTAGCCGCAGTGTCCCTCTCGCGAGCACCTAACAGCATGCGCAGAGCCCCGTCTTGCTCCCAAACCTTCGGATCGCGCACGTGGTTTGTGCAGGTATCGGGGTAGTCACCCGGCTTCAAAACAACGCACTTTGGCGAGAAATTCAGTCCATCTTCAGAGGTCACCATGACCTCATAGGCCTCTCGACCGACGTCAATGCCGTCGGCTTCTGGGTGTGTTTCGTCCATAACGTTGCCGGTGTAGAAGAGTCGCATGACCTCGCGGGCCGCTGCACTGCCGCGGGCGTCGTCGTTGCCGTCGCCGCCGTGGCCGCAGCTGCCGGCCGCCACACTGTCGTGACCACAGCCGCCTGCTGCGTCGTGTGTTTCAATCCAGGCCGAACCCGAAAACACACCGTCCTTATCGAAAGCTGCGTCTGGAGAAATTGCAATAGGGAGCGTCTCCCAAGAGAGCAAATCCTTGCTCACAGCATGTCCCCAGTAACGCAGCTCGTTGGCAGGCCACTCGGGAGTGTACTGGTAAAACGCGTGGTAGACGGACTTAAACTGACAAAGTCCGTTGGGATCATTCATCCAACCCTGAGGTGGGAAGAGGTGAAATTGTGGCGTCCAAAAGTCGTTTGTCATAGCGCTCCGTCTTTCGCATTTCTTGCAATTATTATGGCATGTGCGCGCAAAGTTCGTGCAGGTAGGTTTAATTCTTTTTGAGTTGCGGTACAGTAAATGCATACAACATTCAACGCACACAGCAAGGCTGGTTAACGCCTGCACGCGCCTGCACCTCCTGCACGCATCCGCCCGCGGCCGCGCTGCCTCACGTCGCCTTGCTTGAACCAGAAAGGATACCTATGCCTGAAACTACGCCTAACCAGCTCCCCGATGTCGCCGAGCGCTTCATGCGCTACGTGCAGGTTGACTCCCAGTCCAACCCCGACAACGATACCGTAACGCCTTCCACGCCCGCTCAGCACGAGATGGCTCGCTACCTGGGCGAGCAGCTCAAGGCGCTGGGCTGCACCGACGTCACCGTCGACGAGCACGCCTACGTCACCGGCACCTTCGCCGCATCCAAGGGCGCCGAGTCGGCTCCCGCGCTGATGCTTTGCTCGCACCTGGACTCCGTCATCGACGCGCCTGCCTCGGGCATCAAGCCGCACGTCGTCCACTACGAGGGCGGTGACCTGGTCGCCGGTGTTGTCAACGGCAAGACCATCGCTACCACCCAGGAGCAGGTCCCTGACCTCAAGGATTTTGTGGGCATGGACATCATTTGCTCCGACGGCTCCACGCTGCTTTCCGCTGACGATAAGGCCGGTGTGGCTGAGATCTGCGCCCTGCTCAAGCGCCTGGGCGACAACCCTGAGCTCGCTCATCCTACGCTCAAGATTGCGTTTGTCCCTGACGAGGAGATCGGTCATGGTGCAAGCCTGCTTGACCTGGACAAACTTGGTGCTGCATACGGCTATACCGTCGACGGCGAGGCCCTCGGCGAGTTCAACTACGAGTGCTTCAACGCAGCTCACGCCGACATCTACTTCAAGGGCGTCATGGTTCACCCCGGCAGCGCCAAGGACGTCATGATCAATGCCATCACCGTGGCTTCCGAGTTCCAGCAGATGGTCCCTGCCTTCGAGCGCCCTGAGCACACCGAGGGCTATGAGGGCTTCTACCACCCAATCGCCATCGAGGGCTCCGCGTCCGAGGTCAAGCTCAGCTACATCGTCCGCGATCACGACGCTCAGATTTTTGCTAACCGCCAGCAGGTTCTGCAGGATATCGCCGCATTCCTGAATAAGCGCTATGGCGAGAATACCGTCCGCGTTGAGATTCACCAGGAGTATCGCAATATGGCCGAGAAGTTCGACGGCTATGAGTTCCTGATTGATTATGCGCTTGAGGCAAACCGCGAGGTTGGCATTGAGCCTAAGCCAGTTGCTGCTCGTGGCGGCACCGACGGCGCTCAGCTCACCTTCCGCGGTCTGCCTTGCCCTAACATTGCTACCGGCGGATACAACGCTCACTCCGTGCGCGAGTTTGTTCCTGTGCCAAGCCTTGAAGTCACTGTTGACCTTCTGGAGAAGCTCGTCGCCAAGTTCGCCGCTCGCGGCTAGCGTCCGCACCCGCGCCGACCGTCGCAGCTCGCACGCCGCGCTGCGGACGCACCTGCGCTTGCGCACGCACGCCGCGTCCGCGCTCGCGGCTAGCATCCGCGCCCGCGCCCGCTTGACGTGCAGCTTTGCCACTCATAGCTTGATTGCTACCGTCTACGCTCCCGTTCACCCTTGTCAACTAATGGTGGACGGGAGCGTAGCATAATTAAGAGGGGTCATCGTTCTTTTTTTTCGTGGGGAAAGGGAGGTCGTAATGCTCGCAGTGTTATTTGGAATAATTGTCGTTGCGGCACCCGTTACCGCTGCGATTTTGGAGCACTCGGGCAATGTTGGAATCTCCGAGCGCCGCCATAGCCACCACGATACCTACGTGACTCCCGCATCGCTCACGCGTTCGCTCATTATCGACATGGCGTTTGTCAGCGCCATCGCAGTTATTCTCGGCTGGCTCTGCTATGTTAACGTGTTCACGCCAAACCCAGACATTGTTATGGCGTTTTTTGCGTCATTCTCGGTAGTTATGTTTATGGCGTGGTACATCTTGAGCCGCTACAAAGTCTCGCTGTTTGACGATGAGATGGTTATGGTCCCGTTCCTTGGACACGAGATTACCATCAATTACCAGGACATTAAGCGTATGGAGTGGGTTGGCGGCCGTCGAGGTTCTGGATTTAGAGATCTTCTAATTTGGACTTCGGACACGTCAAAGGTGCGTCTCTCGGGTATGATTGGACTAGACCAAGTGTTGCTCAAGATTGATCGCTTTGACGTCTTGGCACATAGTTCAACAAGGTAGAAGTGCAACGCCGCAGTTTGGAGTCGTGGCGGCTCAAGCTGCTTCGGCGTAGAGCTGCGTCCGCTTGGGCTGCGACGCGCGTTGCGTTTGCCCAGCTACGCAGCATGCAGTAACGGGGGACGTTTGTGATTAAGCTTGTTTTATCTGATATGGATAACACGCTGGTGCCTTTTGGCAATAGACGCGTGTCGGACTTCACGCGCAAGGCTATTCACACGCTCCTGGAAGAAACGGACATCGCGTTTGGCCCCTGTACCGGCCGAGATTACGTTGAGTTGATGCGTCTCTTCAGTCTCGACGAGGCGTGCATGCAAACAGGCGTCATGTCCACGGGCAAGCGCGTGCTGTATAAAGGCAAGACTATCTCGCTCTCCATCTTTGACCACAAAACGTTGCAGGGCGTCGCAGATGCTCTTTCTGACGAGAAGAACATGTTCTTGGTCTGCTATCCAGAGAAGACTAACCTTTTTAACCCGGCCTATGTTGTCGGTCCGCTGGACAAAGATATTCTCGCCGATTACGAGCGTAAGTTGGTGTTTGTTTCGGGCATTGTTGATCAAGTCCCCGATGACGTCGATTTTGTCGCCGCAACAATTGCGTGTCCAGGCACGGAGGAAGACATGGAGCGCTGTCGCCAGAAAGTGGCCGCAGCCTGCCCTGACGTGTACACCATGTCGGTGGTTCCGCAGTGGTTTGACGTGCTGCCCAAGGGTGTGTCCAAATTGACTGGTTTTGAAACACTCCTGGAAAGAACAGGCATTTCTCCTGAAGAGGTGCTTGTTTTTGGAGACGGCGAGAATGACGTTGAGATTTTAAGTAAAGTTCCGCACTCGGTGGCGGTGGCAAATGCAATTCCAGAGGTCAAGCAGGTGGCAAAGCATCACGTTGGTGCATCTGCAGATGACGGCGTTGCGCATGCCCTGCTAGAGCTGGTGCGTGCAACAAAAGCAGGGGAGACTCCCCGATTTATGATGGAGAACTAGCATGATTAAACTCATTGCTTCGGACATGGACGGTACGCTGCTGGACCAGAATTCCGAGGTTCCGCCAGAGACATTTGAGCTGATCAAAGAGCTGTACAAACGTGGCGTTCACTTTGTCGCAAGCTCCGGTCGTCGTTATGATACGCTGCGCTGGTTGTTTGAGCCGGTTGCAGACAAGATTGACTACGTGGCTTCCTTGGGCACGCAGGTCTATGTAGAGAACGAGGTCGTCGACCGCGAGGTTTTCTCGTCAGCTTCTATTCGTAAGCTGTTTGAGTTGACGTCCGAGTTTGACTGCATTCACCTGGTAGTTTATGACCGCACGCACACGTATTTGCTGGATGACCAGAGCTCGTTTGTGCGCGAGCTGGATAAAGACCTACCTAACGCTGAGCGCGTGTTTGATCCGCCTTCACCTGACGTCAGCATCATCAAGGCTGCTATTTGCTGCGATTCAAGGGCTCGCTCGATGGACATGGCCATGATTCTTGAGCGTGAGATGGGCGACAGGCTTTCGTTCATGCCTTCCGGCGAGACGTGGATTGACGTGGTGCCTCGTGGTGTGAACAAGGCCACAGGACTTGAGCAGATTCGCAGGTACTATGGCATTTCTCGCGATCAGATTGCCGTTTTTGGCGACTCTATGAACGACTACGCCATGCTGCGTTATGCGGGCACCGCGTACGTTATGGACAACGCTCGCTACGCGCTCAAGACAATTGCCACCAAGGTCATCGCGCCTAACACCGAGCAGGGCGTTCAGAAAGAAATGCGTCGTATTCTGGAAGAGTTGGCGTAAAGAATCGGCACTGTTTTCAAAATTGTTCAGCATGACCATTTGGCGATAATTTCATACCGTTAGTCCCGTTCCTCTCTCAGTTTGATGGACTTATTTCGAGAGTCGAAATAAGGTAGTACAGGCAGAAATGGAGAGGAGGAGACACGTATGTCAATTGTCAGCACTAAAGATATTGCATACTCCAATAAACGCGCTGTTATTCAAGCACTGTGCGAGAAAAACGCTCTGTCTCGTGTTGAATTGGCACGTGAATTATCTCTTTCTCCTAGTACCGTTACTACTATTGTCCAAGACTTGCTTCAGTCAAAAATGGTTGAAGAAAGTTCAGAACGCGTAGTAACTGCAGGTAGATCAAAGACACTTCTGCAACTTGCTCCAGAATTTGGTCTCTTGGGACTCGTCAGAGTTTCTCGCCAGAGTCAGGAACTTATACTTGTGGACATGACTCTTAACGAGCATGCTCGCATCACGCTATCAGAAGAAACTCCTTCGGGAGAAACCCTTCTTGAGGGGATTGAAGCTGCTCTTACTGAGCTGATTGTTGATGGCGCAATTCTTAAGGGAATTGGAGTTTTGCTTGAAGGCGATGTGCTGGAATCA
>JAGZWL010000026.1:0-11880 GCA_018378955.1 Atopobium sp.
TAACATTGGCGGACCATCTCCTGAAGAGATTGCAGCTCAGAAGGAAGCAGAAGAGAAGAAGGCTGCGCGTGCTCCGTTTGTGGGCGTTTGGGAAGCAAAGTCTATTAGTGACCCTAGCCAGGGAGATATCCCTGAGAGTGTTTACCCAACGGCAGTAGAATCCATGAAGTCAATTTATGGCTATGACTTTGCTGACGACGGCACGGGCAATTTCATCCGTTTTGGCGCTCAGAAGCCCTTTACCTGGTCTGTTGATGCTAATGGAAAGCTTACTATCACCCTTGCAGGTAATGCTGGAAGTTACACGGCAACTGTTGACTCCTCAGGTCAGATGACCGTTGAGGGCTCTGATGGTTCCAAGGCAGTCCTGAAGCAAGTTACTAAAACATCTGGTGATTATTCCAGCTTTAAGTACAAGCCTTTTGACGCAATGGCAGACAAGGGTACTATTGCGTATAACTTCTCTTCTACTAAGGGCGAATACAAGATGCGCTTTAAGCTGAAGACCGAGGTTGACAAGGTTCTTATCGATAATGACGATCTCTATGTCAGGTATGTTGGTATTGCTAAAACCCCAGATGGTTATTCAGAAGGCTATGTCTTTGAGGTTATCAACAAGTCTGAAAACTGGGTAAATTGCACCTTTAAGTTAGATAATTCTGAGAATTCCGTATGGGCTAACGATTCCAACTATCTTGAGAGTGGCGAGAGGGTCTTTGCATTTGTAATTAATAGTACAAATCAGAAAAAGCCTCTTGCTGATCAGACTGAGGTAAATGCAGTTGTTGAGTACTACCACATCAAAGGTGGTAAGAGCCTGGAAGACACTAAGACAGAAAACGTCGACCTGATAATCTCTCAGAAGAAGTAAGTGTGCCGTTGATAATGAGACAAGTACGTACACATAAAACATTTACGTGTTGAACGTGGAATACAGAGACGTCACCTGTACAATGGGTGGCGTCTATTCTTTTACTGACCGCTCTTTAGAGTTTAAGAAAGAAGCGTGATTAATCATGCAGAAGGCTTTGATTTCGATTGATTACACCTATGATTTTGTAGCAGATGACGGAAAGCTGACAGCAGGTAAGCCAGCTCAGGCTATTTCAGACGCAATTTATGAGGCTACAAAGTGCGCTTTTGATCGTGGTGATTATATTTTCTTTGCTATTGATGCTCACGATCCAGAGGATAACTTCCATCCAGAGACTAAGCTTTTCCCACCTCACAATATTATTGGCACAAGTGGTAGAGACCTGTTTGGTCCTCTAAATGATTTCTATCAGCAGCACAAAGATGACAGCCATGTGTTCTGGATGGACAAGCGTCACTACTCGTCCTTCTCGGGAACTGATCTTGATATTCGTCTGAGGGAGCGCGGCATTAACACGGTTATTCTAACCGGCGTTCTTACCGACATCTGCGTACTGCACACAGCGGTTGACGCTTACAACCTGGGTTATCACATTGAGGTTGTTGAGTCAGCAGTTGCATCACTGACGCCAGAAAACCATCAGTTTGCGCTTGCGCATTTCAAAAATACGCTTGGTGCAACATTGGTTGATGCAGAGCTTAATGAGATTGAGAACTCGTAATGACGCCAGAACAACGAGCAGTTAAATGGTTTGAGAAAGTGCCCGAGTGAACTGCCTCCCATTTCTTATGTCCAAGAAATGGGAGGCTGTTCATATGCGGGTGATTATGATTCTGCAGCGTGTTAGCGTCGGCTTTTAGGCCTGGCGCACAAAATAGCGCAGCTTTGGTAGGTTCTGCTGAAGAATCGACATGTTCCTAATCAAGATAGCAGGCAGCTAGGCGGTCGCACTACCTGATATGCATCTCTATGCATAAACTTAACCTAATATGCTATAAAATGAATAGCGTCATATAAAATATTTAACTATAGGTAAATTTCGCACCTAAGGAACACACTTAAGTCGGATAATCTGCTCAATTGCGGGCATTTTACACATCTAATGACGATAATCTGCATGTTTGTGGTAATTTCCGCGTCATGTATACGTCTTTTTGACAGATTATCCGACTTAGGTGTGTTTTGAACTGCCTCCCATTTCTCGTGTCCAAGAAATGGGAGGCAGTTCATCAGCCAGCGTCGATATCGGTGGATCGTACCTCCGCAAAGATATAAGTAATTCAAAAAATTAGTTTGAGTTAGCGTCTGTATTTGGCGTTCTCAAATGCAATCTTGAAGTCTTCGAGAAGTTCTCGTGGGACCTTCTCCTGATCTCCGTGGTGAAGTTCTTGCATAAACACATTGCTTATAGCTCCAATAAGCAGGTGAGGAGCAATTTTATCTGCGAGAGGTACAAATTCTAGAACGTATCTCTTATCGTCGATAGTGAGCCAGGTTCCTCTCCAGCCGCCGATAGTTCCCTCAATACTCGAAGCATGAGCCGAAGCAAAGACATTTTGATTGTTATCAAAGAGGTACACGACACCATCTGCGTCAACGCCAACAAAACCGTCTGTAGCGCATTGCTCAAAACCAGAAACAATATGCGCACCACTGGTCCAGAACACCCAGTTCTTCTCGCCAGCCATGGACAGACCTTTCTAAACATCAAAAGTTACTTGTTTAAATGGTAGTAGGAGAGCGATTTTAGGGCAAGTAATTTTCGGTCGAAAAGCATAGTTTACCTGCGAACTCAACCTACTGTTGAGTAGTTAGAAACCGTTGCGATACCTAACTCAACTGATGCGTTCTTGTTGAACGTATTGTTACGACTCATAGTGAAATCAGCGGCCCGCAAGCTATTTCAGTAATAATGAGTTGAGAAAAGGAGCAACTATGACTACTTCATTTGAGACCCTTGGTCGTCGTATTGCACGTCTTCGTTTGGCTAAAACTGCAACGCAGGAGCGTCTGGCAAAGGAGCTGAATGTGAGCCCGCAGGCGGTGAGCAAGTGGGAGAACGACATTAACTACCCGGATATCTCGCTGTTGCCAGATCTTGCACGTTTCCTTGGTGTGTCCGTTGACGAGCTTTTGAGCGGTGCAAGCGCCTCTACGCAGGAAACTGCTGCCCAGGAGAACGCTGCAGCTCAGGAGAGTGCTGCTGAGGTTGTTTCCGTTGCAGATGATGAGCCTGCAGAGATCGTAGAAGAGCCCGCCGAGCAGGGCAATCAGGGCATTGCTACTCAGTCTTCAGGTTTCAGCTTTGGTAAGCTTTTTGGTAAGAGCATGATCAAAGTCGAGAAGAACGACGAGGCTGACGGTAGCAAGAAGAAGGGCGTCCGCCTTGGAAACGGCTCTGCAAAGCATGGACTGCACGTGTACGTTGTTTCCGACGATGGTGACGTTGTTGATATGTGCGTGCCTCTGGGCCTGGCAAAGTTTGTTTTGAATTCGGGAATCCAGGTCAGCGGAAGCTATCTTAATCAGGAGACTCAGGAGCAGCTCTCTAACATCAATCTTGATGCGCTTATGGATGCCGCAAAGACTGGCGAGAGTGGCACACTTGTGGATATTACATCTGCAGACGGTGACGTTGTAAAGATCTGGTTTGACTAAGTGCAAACGATTACATAGACTGACAAAAAACGAGATACGCCCGGGCAGTTGCTTGTCGGGAATCGGTCTCGTTTTTTTGATGGCGCGGATTCACTTACACTCGCGCGTAATAAAAAGCGCCGCAGCTATCACCAATTGGTGATAACCGGGGCGCTTTTGCTTCAATATAGCACATGTCTACCATAGGAATCCAAATGGCTGTTGGTTGTGTCAATCTTTAAGGCATATTATTTCTTATCTCAAATTTAAAGTAGAAGTATAAACTGGATTAATAAGTTTATGGATTAATCGGAGGTTTTTGCAATTAAATTTTAAAATAAATTATCTACTGCAATTGATAACGAATAAAATTATTAAAGCTTCTGAACTTCGAATTAATCTAGAGAAAAATTCTTTCCGTTCTTAGGCCTTTAAATAAAAGAGGACTTTACTATGATGAAAAATTTGCGCAATCCCCTTAATCAATTTCATAAGGTAAATGATGTTAAATCAAAAATTCCATTAGATAAAATTGCATCTTCTATCGCAGCGCTTGGAGTTCCTGGTCTTATTCTTGTAGTTGCCATGGGAGCCACAGGATATGCAGGAGCTGCAGCACTAACAGCCGCTTTAGCAAGTCTTGGCCCTGGCGGAATGATTGGTGGCATAGCAATTCTTGGAGTTATTGGTCTTATAACTAAGGGTATCTCTCAATATGGTCTTCAAGCAATTTTTACTGCTGTTGTTAATGAGCTCAAAGTAAGAGGTGAAACTAAGGATTCAATTCTTATAAAAATAGAAGAATATCCAGTTTCAAAAGATTTGAAACTGAAACTAAAAGAACATCTTAATGAAAGTGATGCTTAACAGGTTTTATAAAACATGAGAATCGAAATTCTTAATATCGAGAGCTGTTATGAGAAAATTATATGTTTGCGCAGTAGCATTCTGGCTAAAAATAGACATAATAGTTAATAAAGATACCCACCCGATTCTACTTGATGTGGATTTGCGTGGGTATCTTTAGGTTTTAGCGTAGTGACACTTTGATTGGTGATGTTCGATAAAGATTGGCTTTCTCATTTAGATTCAGACGGAAAGCGCTGGTCATAATCAATTTTGTTGACATTATATTGCAGGGATGTAGAATTTCAATGACGGAAAGTAGCACAGTACGGGGAGTGCCCTTGATGGAGGAGACGTAGGTTCAAATCCTACCGCCGTTATTAGCCGCCTGAGAGCGGCTTTTTGTTTAGCATTAATTTGATTTACATGTGCACACAAACAAAAAAGCACCTCAGTCATCCCACAAGGGGGATAGTCGGGGTGCTTTTGCTTCACTGTAGCATATGCTTGCTGTGAGAAACCGGTCGGCTGCGCAATCCCATCAACTATACTTGTGTCAAATAATTCGACGTAATGCTGCAACAGCACGTTCTTCTCGACTGATGGTGGAGATTCTTACATGAAGTCTTTGATTGTGTACTATTCGTATTCCGGCATCACGAGAAGGCTTGCGGAGGATATTGCGCTGATTACCGATGGTGAGCTGCTGGAGCTTAAGCCTCAAGATCCCTATTCTTTCTCGTATAACACGGCGATAAAAGAGGTTAGAGCTCAAATTGAAAAGGGCGCTTGTCCTGCTCTGATGCAATACGATATAGATGTTGCTGACTTTGATACTGTCTTTATAGGATCGCCCAACTGGCTCAAAACGTTTGCTCCTCCGGTGCTTTCGTTCTTACGAGCAACGGATTTAAGTGGTAAGACAGTCATTCCGTTTTGCACGCATGGTGGTGGAGGATTTGGCAACATGATTGAGGAGTACCAGAGGGAGTGCGGTGCTTCTCGTGTAATGCCTGGACTGGCGGTAAAAGGCACGTATACTTTTAGTGAAGTGCAAAAGTGGCTGGATTCGATAGGGTTAGACGATGCGAGTACTTCTAGCTGAAGATGAGAAGAGAATGGCCGCGGCTATCGTGGCCCTATAAAGAAAATGGCGTGCCCTCTCTCTCTGCAGAGCGAGGATGCGCGCCGGTGTTATATGTAATATATCACACTTTTTCTTGGATAAAAGTACTCTACACAGACGTCTTTCTCGATAAGGCGTCTTTTTATTTATGCAGGTAGATGAGTATATTACAAAATATGCGAAAATCGAATATTTATAGATTGACGTGCAGTTTTATAAATATTCTAAAATCGCATATTTTAGGTTTTATCTGGGACTATTCAGTTTCCGTATCATCATGCGCAAGCAAGGAGTTGAACAGCTCGTTGATATCGGTGTAACGCTGGGCGGTTTCTTCCTCGGCTAGTATCCACGTGCCATCTTGGTAGTAAAGAACGTCACCCTGGCAAGCATTGCTTGGTAGCTCGTTGATAGAAACGGTCAGCATATTGCCTGGCTGGTCATCTAGTTCAAGCACGGCAAGATTGTTGTCTTCAAATCGATCAATGATTGCTTTCATTACTTGGACCTCGATGTCGACGACGTGCTAGATTTTTCTTGTGAGGTGGGCGCTACCACCGCGCCGGGTTTCTCGCCAGATATATCAATGTTTGTACCATCGCAGGTAATGGTAATGGTTCCGTTGGCGCCCGTACCCCAGATCTCTACGGAATGCTTGTGGAGAGCGTTCAGGACCGACTGCATGGGATGGCCGTAGGAGTTGTCTAAGGCGTACGAAAGGACGGCGTAGGTAGGTGAGAGCCTGCGAACCAGCTGCTCATTTGTGCCTGTTCGGGAGCCGTGATGCGAGAGTTTAAGCACGTCAATATGGCCAGGATTGGAGTCCAGGATGGCATTTGTGGGTGCGTCTCCCGTGAAGAGGAACGTTTTGGTGCCCACGGTCAGCTTGATGATAATCGAGTAATCGTTGGTGTCGGGGAAATTTGCGTCTTTGGTAGGCCAGAGAATATCTAACTTGTAAGCATCGGTTTGATCGATGATGGTTCCTGCTTCGGCAAGAGTTATTTGCAGGTTGTTGTTCTGGATGGCGGTCAGAAACTTCCTGTACGTTGCCGTATTGTTTGTTTTATTTGGTGCGTAAATGGTCCCGATTTGGGTGCTGGAAATGACGTCCGCCATGCCGCCGATGTGATCTTCGTCGGGATGGGTGGCCACCAGGTAATCAATCTTGTCACGACCAAGTTCTTGGAGTACCTGGGCAATTTTTGGAGCAGACCCCGTGGGGCCTGCGTCGATGAGCATGGTTTTCTCGGGGAGTGCGATGAGAATAGCCTCTCCTTGGCCCACGTCGATGAACTTGATAGTGACGTTTGTGCTTGCCTGTGCGGTGGCTGACGGAGCGCTGGAGCCTGATTGTGAGGACCCGCCAGGCGCTTGAACTGCGGTTTGTTGGCCCGAGGACCCCGCGGTAGATAGGGTGGTCGGAAGCGGTTGCGTGAGCGCTGCGCTAAAGTAGAGCGCTACCGTCAGCGTGGCTAGTGCGATTCCAGCTTTCTGCTTTCCCGCGTATCGTTTATGTGGTTTGAGCTTGCCTTTTATGAGCTTTTTGGGAGCACTGGCATCCTCGTAGATGAGGTTCAGAGCGCTCTCGATAACCGGAAGTGAAAAAATTGCTGGTAGAAGGTAAGAAAGCATCGACGGCGAGGCAAGTGTTTGCGCCAGGGCAAATGCGCCAACAATCAGCGCTGCGTTTATAGCAAGCCTGGTAAGTCCCGATTTCCAGCCTTTAAGATAAAACTGCGGAATACCAAAAATGCCAAATACCAGGGAAAGAATGAGCGCAAATAAGTAGTCAGATTGCTTGCCAGAGGATGTACCGGGTGATTCAGTTTTGCTGTTAAATTGCTTTTGGTTGGGCATAAAACCTCTCTGGACACGTGCGTTCTGAAGAATCTTACCCTATTTGACCAGCCAGTCCAGGGCTTTCTGTATTCTTCCTTCAACGTTTTGGAAGTGATTTCCACGGTTCAGCTCAAACATTGAGGTTATTCCCGCACTCTCTAGCCTGCTGGCGAGAAGTTCTGCGGTTTCTCGCACGTGCATTATTTGTGGATTGGGGGTTCGTGCTTCTCGGTCACCCAGAGAAAGATAGGCGTGTGTGAGGCCGACCACCCCTCCTCTGAGCTGCTGATCTACGTAATCCAAAAGCCCTGGGAACCAAAACGATCCCGAGACAGCTCCGATGCGCTGGAAGGTAGCGACGGAGGCGTCGACGTACGGCGCGCCGGGACCGCTGAGCTGCGGCGTCGTGGCGGTGCCGGGCTGGCAGCCGCACGCGACCTGCTGTGACACGCCAGTCCACAGGCTAAACAGACCTGCAAGTGAGTATCCCACAAGCACCCTATACGCTGGTGACTCGGTGAGTTCCGACTCCGTCCAGGGGATGACCTGGTTGATAAGGGTATCGAGCGCTTTCTGGGCGCCGTCGCCAAAGTTGGGACCCTTGGCAAAAACGCGCGGGGCGCACCAGGGCGAGAAGTTCTCTTCCCACAGGTCAACGCCAATGTTCACTAGGCTGACGCCCTCAGGTACCTGAATGGGGGAGTTGTCGGCCACGTCACCCAAGAGGTAGACAATAGGAGCTCCAGCTACAGAGGACATCTGCGTGTGGATGGAAAGTCCGGAGATGATCGTTTTTCTCGCCACGGGGTTGGCGGGGTGCGAGGCGATGGGGCGCGTAGCCGTGTCGGCGGTGGGGTGCGTATCTGGCGTAGCGCTCATACTACTCACTCAACGTCATTTGCAGGTAGTAGACGTTTTCGCGCAGGTGAGAGGCAACCTCGCGGTCGATGACACCCTCAAACTGCAGGCGCGAAATCTGGTCCAACTCAATGCGCAGGGCGTTTTCTGCCACGTCGTCGGCGTACTTTCGAGCGTCCGCAATCTGCTGCCTAAAGTGAGGCGACATCTTGTGTGAACTCAGATTGTAAGGCAGCAGGTAGGAGACTTGGGTGGTGCTGGAGTCATGCTCATCATTGATGTTGATGCGGCCCCAGATGGACTCAATTGCTGATTCGTGGTCAATCATCAGATTAGATGCGATGACCGCCGGCTCCTCATCATCACCGTTAGCAATGCGTTCCAGGTCATCAAGCTCGGCGTATTCCATCTCAAGTGCGTATAAACACGCCTGGTAGTAGGACTGGTCTGCGTCCTCAAGGTGCCTGATTTCGCCGTCGATGATGCGTTGTGCTGCCAGCTTAAGCTCGTGAAGGGCAACGGCAATCCGCGAGCGGTGGTTTGTTGTTGCAGCAATATTTGCAACAGGTCCGTAATAGCCTACTGACCTGCGGATTGAAGTAATATCATCGACAATTTGATCCCACGGAATGGGGTTGTGCGTTTTAATATGGCGCTCGCGCAGTTGCTCAAGGCATTTCTGCTGGACTTCTGTCTCGTGAAGGACCAGCTTTTTGACAAGTTCGCCTGAGCCAGGGACAGTGATGCGAGAGGCAAACAAGCGGTTGGTATAGCGCGTGATAGTCAAACGAAGTGCAGGTAGATACTTTGCTTTGGCGTTTTCTGACTGCAACATGCTCCTGAGCTCGCCGAGAGTTGCCTCAAGAACGGCAATCTCTCCCTTGTGAAGACGTTCGGGCAGATCAGAGTCTGCTTCAGGGGACTTTGATAGCACGGGTAACAGATTGTCGGCTAAAAGTAACGTGGCGAGAATAACGCCGGCAGCGATGGTAATCAGCAAATCCCTCTGCGGAAACGCTGCTCCGGACTGGGTTGTGAGAGGCAAGGTGAGGATAATCGACAACGTTACCGCACCTTTTGCACCTGCAATAGTGGTAACCAGCACGTTCTTGATGAGTTCGGCCGACGTGATTGAGATGGGCTTTATGGCGCACGTGGGTTTGGGCTGGTCAGCGATCTGCTCCGAGGTTTGCTCTGAGCTCAGTTCAGCGAGCGGCTGGTCGGGTTTCTCGCCGTTGGAGCTGCTACCTGCGTCGGAGCTGCTACCTGCGTCGGAGCTGCTACCTGCGAGGTCATTCTCGCTGTCGACGGAGTCTTTTCCGGTGCAAAGATGGCCGCCCTTGTGGAGCTTGTAAGTTTCCAGCGCGTAGAGCCACGCAAAGCGGACACCGTGCATGAACAGGGTAATCACGACAACAATTCCTAGAATCTGCAGGATATTGAGGCCGCCGTTGGTGCCAGGAAGCACGGCAAGGGGGAGCTGCATTCCTAGGAAGACAAAGATGGTACCGTTGATGAGGAAGCTGATGACTTTCCACGTGGAATCTGAGACCAATTTTTGCCGTGCAAATAGAGCATTGTTGTTCTGCCTGCGAGGGAGTGCAATTACCAATCCAGCCGCTACAACAGCAAGTACGCCAGAAACGTGGAAGGTTTCGGCAAGAAGATAGACAAGAAACGGCGTCAGTACTTCATAGAGAACGTTTGCGACGGTGTCCTCGTAACCCAACCTACCAAGCATTGCGTTGATGGCAGAGAAGGCAAAGCCAGTGACAATTCCCATTGCCACGCCGCCCACAAAAAGCACCGTGAAGGATCCCGCCGCGTCTACCAGCGAGAACGCACCCGTTACGGCCGCAGCTACGGAGAACTGGAATGCAACGACGCCGGATGCATCGTTAATCAGGGACTCTCCCGAGAGAAGCGTCTGCTGGCGATGGGTTAGGTGGATGTTGGACTTAAGCGCGGTGACGGTGGCTGCATCGGTTGGTCCCAGGGCTGAGGCCAGCGCAAACGCCGCAGCTAGAGGAATTGAGGGGACCATGAGGTGGAGGGCATAGCCGACCGAAAACACGCTGACAACTACCAGAGCAATCGCCAGCGACAAAATACTGTTCAGGTTAAGGAGAAGCGCACGAATGTTGGTTTCTCTCGTCTCGTTGAACAGGAGTGGGGCAATAAAGAGCAGCATAAAGAGCTCGGATTCCAGGTGAACCTCCTGGACGCTGGGCAGCACGAGCGCAACAAGCAGGCCGATAACAACCTGGATAACGGGGATGGAGACGTCGACAAACTTGTCGATAACCGAGGAAGCCGCGACGCATGTCAAAACAATGAGCACAAATTCGAATGTCTCCACAGGCTTCCTTCCTGGTCGTAGGTGGCAACGACGGCGAGCCCGCGGCGGGCGTTGAGCGGCGGGTCCGTGGCGAGCGGCGGGTTCTTGACGAGCGTCAGGTCCACGAGGGTTCCGAGCACACGGGGCTTCTCGCCAGATAACGCTTCATTCGAGTATATACGGTTTTGCGGCTCTAGCTTGACTTGGCGCAGATAACACATGGTTTCTGTGGTGGTTGGTTACTGTACGCACGTGCTTTTGGTTGCTCACGTGATCCAAAACCGATGCAATTATGTGTGCCTCACTGGTAAATGTAGGTTTTTGGAGCTCGATTAATCCAAAAGCACACTAATTATGTGTCGAGAAACCCGATTTTGATCCAAAACCCACTTAATTATGTGTCTTTCGGCACATAATTAGCCCTCTTTTGGATTCAGTGGACACGTAATTACCCGGGTTTTGGATCAATCGACCCTGAAAAATCTATGGCGCGGGCCCACACAGGCTAGTAAGGGCACTCTTTTTGAGTTGGGGTTGCTAGTTGAAGTTTTTCTCGACAAAACGCAACTTATTAAGAAGATGCAAGCGAGACACTCTTTTATCAGGACTTACTCGACGATTGATGTCTTTTTGTTGCGTTCCCACACACTTCGCAAGCGTCCGAGCAAGCTTGTCCATGTAGTCAATGTCGCCGTACTGCGTATTCCACACGGTAAACGAGCGAATTCCAAGAGCCACGAGCTCGTTGGCCCGTAAGCTGTCAGAAATCACTTGATTTTTGTGGAAATCGCCGTTGTATTCCAAGGCGACGTATTGATATTTGCTTCTTGCAGAATTGACTCGGATGAGCAAATCTGGTTTACGAACCACAGTAGTCTTTACCAACCTGCCCATAAGTTCTGCGTTAAGAGTTGGATTTAAACTGATGTCTTTAAAGCCGTAGCCACCCATTCGAACTGGTAGCGTCATGCGCATAAATAGTTTAATTTCCATTGGTGACATAGCGTTCTGACACGCAAATTGGCAACACTTAAGAATCTTTTTTGCGCCTCGTATATGTTGGTTTTTGATAAAAAATTTTCTAATCTTGTCGATATTTGTAATAGGAGAATCAATGACTTTGATTCCAAGCTCGTTATCTTGATGAATAAAATTTGAACACATTTCGCTTATAAGATAAATCAATTCAAGGAAGCTGCTTTTCTGCGCGAAAGACGCAAGAAGGAGCTCCGGTGAGACAACGGCAATTTTAGAATTAAAATTGACGACGCAGTTACCAGGTAATTTAGCCTTAATAACATGCACTTTAAAATTTTTGCTCGATCGAGAAAACCGAGGATTGCTGATTAAGACATGAGG
>JAGZWL010000027.1:0-11827 GCA_018378955.1 Atopobium sp.
TGTGGAAGAGAAGTCATATCACGGACGCCACCGAGGTTAAGCTGAAGCTTCAGAAGCTCCTTGTTCTTAAGAGCCTGCTCCTTCTTAGGAAGAGTTGCCATGCGGCCATCCTCTACCATTGCCTCAAGCTCCTCAAGGCGCTTGATGCGGGAACGCATGGTGACAAAGTTGGTGAGCATACCGCCAAGCCAACGCTGGTTGATGTAAGGCATGTTTGCACGAGCTGCCTCAGTAGCGATTGGCTCCTGAGCCTGCTTCTTGGTACCGACGAAGAGAACGCGGCCACCCTTAGATGCAACATTCTTCAGGAAAGTGTAAGCAGCGTCTGCGCCAAGCATGGTCTGCTTAAGGTCAAGAATGTAAATACCGTTGCGCTCACCAAAGATGTATGGCTTCATCTTAGGGTTCCAACGACGAGTCTGGTGACCATAGTGGCAACCAGCATCCAGAAGAGTCTGAATAGTAATCTTTGCAGCCATTTTTACCTCCATTGGTTGTTCCTCCGTACGAGTTCAAGCCTTGTTAAAACCACCCAACACCTGGCTTAGCGTTAGGCACCACGGCAAACAAGTAGTCGTACGTGCGATTTTGTGCTGTTTGGTAACAGCATGTTGTGCTTCTACACAACTTTTGAAAGTATAGCAGGAAAACAAGGGTTGCGTCTATAAAGAATTTAGACCATAACCTCTACAAATACTGCGTAAATGCAATAAACTTCTTTGCGCAAGATATTTCGCAACAACGATCAGCTTATTTTGATCTTGGATGAGCTGCTTTTGCTGCTTCTTTGAGCCTGTCAACTGACAAATGCGTATACACCTGTGTAGTTGAAAGTGATTCATGACCTAAAAGTTCTTGCACAACACGAAGATCTGCTCCACCACCAAGAAGTTCTGTGGCGTATGTATGTCTCATAGCGTGTGGCGAGAGTGAGCTATCTAGTCCTGCAGCCGTTAGATACGACGAAAAAACCTTGCGCAAAGAATCCGCGCTCATAGTATTTCCTCTTACGGAAATAAAAAGAGCCGAATGTGCACGGCCCGCTTTATCTTTCAACAAAAGCGTAGGCCGAGAAGAACTTAGGTACTTTTTAAGCCACTCGATAGCTGACTCATAGAGAGGAACAATTCGCTCTTTAGAACCTTTACCAAAGAGACGCACTGTCCCATTTTGCAAATCAACCTGTTCAAGCTTGAGAGACGCCACCTCAGAAATACGAGCTCCTGTTGCATACAAAAACTCAAGAAATGCTCTATCTCTAAGCCCTACCACGGTTGAAACATCACATGATTCTAAAAGCCTATTTACATCAGAATCAGTCATAGTATGTGGAAGATTTCGTGGCGCTCGAGGATTGCTGAGCGCAAGAGCCGGGTCTGTGGCAATCAGTTTTTCTCGCTGCATCCATTTATAAAAACCACGCAACGCAGATAAATGCCTATTTAGTGTTTTTGCTGAATATTGAGCCTGTTTGAGATAGGCCAAATAGAGACGAAGGCTTCTGTGATCAACCCGAGTTACCGCAACACCTTCCCTACTACACCACTGCTCAAATGCCAAAAGATCAGTCTGATATGACCTTAGGGTATTCTCGGAGAGATTCCTGACCTTACTTAGATACTCAATAAATTGTTCAACGTGACTACCCTGCTCTTTTGAAATAGCCACGTTAATCACACTTCATGCAATCAAAAAGTTCCTGACGAGAAGAGATGTAGTCATCAAAGTCTTTATGAGCGCGCTCTGCCATCTTCTGACGTCGCTCGTCTTTTCTTTTTACATGCTCATCCAGTGGCTCAAAAATTCCAAAGTTAACATGCATGGGTTGGTAATCTTTGGTGTGTGGGTTTGTTGCATAACCCACAAGAGAGCCAAACGAAGTGGTCAAAGGAAGCCTGACTTCCTCTTTGCCCAACAGACGAGCATACATGTTTAGTGCAGCAAGTAATCCAGATGCTATAGCCTCAACATAGCCTTCTGTACCCGTAATTTGACCTGCAAGAATAGTAGAAGTTCCCGGAATTCCAAACGAGCCGTCAAGCGCATGAGGAGAGTCAACAAAAGAGTTTCTGTGCATGACGCCGTAGCGAACAAACTCAGCGTTTTCCAACCCTGGGATGAGGGTAAATACGCGCTTTTGTTCTCCCCAGGTAAGATTTGTCTGAAAACCAACCAAATTAAATGCTGTTTTAGCTGCATTTTCTGCACGAAGCTGAACTGCTGCCCAGGGGCGTTTACCCGTTCTGGGGTCAATAAGTCCTACTGGCTTCAAAGCGCCAAATCTAATGGAATCATGTCCTGTTCTTGCTACTTCCTCAATAGGCTGACAAGCTTGGAACAAATCAGACTGCTCAAAATCGTGGCCAATAACACGTTTAGCTGAAAGTAACTCATCAACAAATGTGTCGTATTCCTCTTTATTCATGGGGCAATTGAGGTAATCACCAATTCCCAAGTCCTCATAACGAGATTGAGAGAAGGCAATTGAATGGTCAATTGATTCATAAGACACAATAGGCGCTGCTGCATCAAAAAACGACATTCTGTTAGTTCCAACACGCTTAGAAATTGCTTCGTACAAGCTATCTGAGCACAGTGGTCCTGCAGCAATAACTGTTGGCTCATCAGATAACTCCGTGACCTCTGCATGAGTTACCGAGATGTTTGGATGATTTCTGATCTGCTCAGTAACAGCCTTTGAAAAATCTTCTCTGTTGACCGCAAGAGCGCCGCCTGCAGGAACAGAGTTTTCTTCTGCAATACGAAGCAGAAAACTACCCATCTTTTTAAGCTCAGACTTTAAAATTCCAGCTGCAGAATCTACCTTAGTGGACTTCAGAGAGTTGGAGCAGACCAGCTCAGCAAACATATCTGTGTGGTGTGCTGGAGAAGAAACAACAGGGCGCTGCTCAATGAGCTCTACAGAAACACCACGTGAAGCAAGCTGTAAAGCACATTCGCTTCCAGCTAAACCAGCGCCAACTACCGTAACTTTTTGTGTCATTGTTCACCTATCACACACTACGAATCCAAATAAAACTCTTTAGAAGGAGTATACCTTCCATCCGGTAATCTTTTTACCATTCCACGAGCTTCATAATCAGTAAGAGAATTTAACACGGTAAGTACGTTTTCTGATAGCCTCCATGCAAGCTCTTCTGGTCTTGAAGGAGAAGCAATAAGTGCAGATAAAAGTGGTGTTAGCTTCTTATCTTGCTTCAATTGTTCCTGAACTAGGCAATCAAAATCTAATGAAATTGCAATGCCCAACGATGTCTCATCAGGAATAATTTGAGCCCCTTCAGAGATGAGTCTATTCGTACCAGCAGAAGCAGGAGAAAAGATAGACCCGGGTATTGCATAAATAGTTTTACCAAGAGAGTTAGCAAACTCAGCAGTACTCATGGTGCCTGAGCAAAGCCCCGCTTCCGTTACCAAGAGCACTTTACCTAATGCTGCAATGACCGCATTTCTTCTAGGAAAGGCATAACGTCTAGGAGGCGTTCCCCACCTGTCTAGAGAAATGACTGCTCCCCTTCCTTCTCGCGCTGCTTCAAAAAGCTCTGCAGAGGTAGTTGGATATGTCACATCCGCACCACAGCCTGCCACTACAACAGTCTTTCCACCAGCATTAAGAGAAGCCATACCAGCCATATAATCGCAGCCAAGAGCTCCGCCAGATACCACCACAATATTGTTATCAGCGGCGCATCTGCCAGCTATTTCTGCAATTGCCATGCCGTATGGGGTGGCCCTACGAGCCCCAATTACAGACATACAAGGTTGTTGCAAAACGCTTCTATCCCCCATTCCATAAATAATTTCAGGCGGATGGTTAAGCAGTAGCAATTCTTTTGGATAGTCCTCATCTTCTGATGAAATTTCCCATCTCTCCACTGCTACTCCAAAGAACGAGACCTATAGGCAACCGCCTCAGATACGTCGTCTTTTGTCACTTTTTCATGATGAGCAATATCTGCGATAGTCCTTGCAACCCTGCAGGTACGCGTTATTGCTCTACCTCCTAAATGAAGTCCACGAGCAAATCTATGTAGCAGCTGCAATGCCGATTCATCAAAGCTCTCCACGTACTTTTGGCGAGAAGTGTTTTCTACTACGCGGGTTTCTCGCCAAGAGGCAAAATCTCTACCAGAGATAACAAGAGAGCGCATGCCTGCTGAAGTGAGTCCTAGCTCACCTTGAATTACTCGATCAGAAGAAGGTCGGGCCACATCACACACAATATCTATTCGATCCATTAAAGGACCTCCAATTTTTGATTGATACGTAGAAATCTTTCCTGGAGAGCACTTGCAGGTGTGAGTTTTATCTCCAAAGTATCCGCAGGGACAGGGATTAGCCGCAGCGATGAGCTGGAACTGAGAAGGAAACTTATAGATGCCATCCACTCTCGCAAGACGCACATATCCATCTTCGATTGGCTGACGTAAAACCTGCAGCGTATTAGAAGCAAACTCGGGCAGCTCATCTAAAAAGAGCACGCCTTTATGGGCAAGAGAAATTTCGCCTGGAATGACAGGTCTGCCACCACCAATCATGCCTGCTACAGAAGCTGAATGATGAGGAGACCTAAAGGGCCGTACACCTGCTTGAATAGAATCTGTTTCACACCCCGCTACAGAATGTATGAGCAATACCTCATCGCGCTCTTCTTTAGAGAGCTCTGGGAGGATAGTTGGAATTCTTTTTGCAAGCATAGTTTTACCTGCACCTGGCGGGCCAATCATAAGCATCCCCAGGTTTCCTGTGGCTGCGACTACGATAGCTCGCTTGACTAATTCCTGGTCAATTACCTCTTCAAAGTCTAAATTCTCGCTGAGAATTGCTGTTTCAACAGCATGCTTGCGCTGAACCAATGGCTTACAGAATGATTGATCTCTTAAACTCAAGTTGAGCAATGATTGAATTCCTATGACGTGACTCCAGTCAGAACCAAACAAATTGCAATCTGAAGAGGAGATCAGTTTCATTCCCAGTTTCTTAGCAAGCATTGCATACGCTGCCATACCTCTCACTGAAGAGATCTTGCCGTTTAATGAGAGTTCTCCAACAAACAGCCTGTTATGCACAATCTCTTGAGGAATCTGTCCAGTAGCTGCAAGAATAGCAACGGCTATAGGCAAATCAAATCCAGTACCTGTCTTTTTTATATCTGCAGGCGTCAAATTGATTGTTACCAGCAATCGAGGGATGGTAAATCCAGCAGCTTTTAGTGAGCAGCGCACACGAGAACGAGATTCCATAATGGAGCTGTCAGGCATTCCTACGATGGTTATTCCAGGTATGCCGCCTGAAATACCCACTTCTACATCTACAGGTATTGCCTCAATTCCTCTAAGAGTTGCAGTATGAACGCAGATGGTTGCCTGGCTCATTGCTCATCCCAGCTAAATGCTCCAATTAAATGCCTTAGGCTTGCTGTGCTTGGAGCTACCAGATTAATAGCAACAACATCAAATCTAATAGAGGTAAGCGCTGGATGAAGCGCTGCATACATAAGCGCAAGCGTTCTGTATTTTTCCTGTTTTGCCCTATTTACAGCCAGCTCAGGCATGATGCTATCGTCTTTGTTCAAAATACGTCTTGTCTTCACCTCAACAAGCACAACGTTATCGTCATCTTGAGCAACAATATCAACCTCACCAATCTGACACGTCCAGTTAGTTTGGATAATTTTGTAGCCTCTTTTGATGAGGTATTTTGCAGCGATCTCCTCGCCTTTCTCACCAATTTGGCGAGAAGACATCTCTTCTAACGGAATTCTTCCCTCTTGTGTGTCATCCTCTTCTGAAACCTTGTCCTGATCTTTTGGCTCCTCCTGTGGTGAGGGTTTCTCCTCTACCTCATTAGGCAAAGAACCTGGATACTTGCTTGTGTCTTTCTTGCTCATAACTCTCCTTTCATAGTGGGAGAGTTCAGTTTGCAGGAGCACTTTGACACTAACTTGACTGCTGTCTGTCTAAACAGCGTAATGATTCTGACGAAAGTAAAAAATTTGATATTACGGGCTTGCGGCTATATAAAAAGCCCGTTCAATCCTCTTAGAATGAACGGGTCTCTGTTTGAGTCTGAAAGTTAATCTGATTGCTTAAATTGAATGTATTAAAACAGTCTTTGCGTCTTAACAAAGTTTCCACAAAACGACGCACGATGTATAGGAGAAAGTCCCATCTCACCAATAGCTTCAATGTGTTCAGCAGAGGCATATCCTTTACATTCTGCCAGGTGATAGCCGGGGTACTCCTCGTCATAGGCCACCATAAGAGCATCTCTTGTTACCTTTGCCACAATTGAGGCTGCAGCAATAGATGCAATGCGTGCGTCACCCTTAACAAGAGTCTTCTCTTTAGGATGGATGTGCATAGGATTTCCATCAATCAAGACACAGTCAGGCTCAATACCTGTGTTTTTGACAGCCTGAAGCATAGCGTCTCTTAAACACTGCGCCATGCCAACTTCATCAATTCTTTGAGGAGCAATATGAGCAATGCCAATTGCTGTAGCAACTTCTTGAATTTGTGCCGCTAGAATCTCTCGCTTTGTTGCGGTTAATTTTTTGGAATCGTTTAGGCCATAGATGATTGGGTCCTCTGGCAAACATACCGCACAAACCGTTAAAGGGCCAGCTACAGAACCTCTGCCCACCTCATCAACACCAACAACAAGTCCGCCCCCAGAAAGCTCCTTCTGAAAGCGATACATTTCTTCTACACGGGTCTTCTCGGCATGTTCTTTTTCAATGCGCCTTTTAGCTGATTCTAGAGCCTTGATAACCTGTTTACGAGGGTCCTCGCTATAACGAGCTATGAGTTCGTATACCTCAGTCTCTGGGGCATCGCTTAAACGAGCAAGTATATCTTTAGCAGAATCAGCCATGTTTTCTCCAAACTACACGACTATGGTACTAAAAAAGCCGCCCGGAGGCGGCTTTAAAGAGCATATGAAGTTGATTAGCGCTTCTCGCGAAGACGAGCAGCCTTACCAACACGATTGCGCAGGAAGTAGAGCTTAGCGCGGTGAACAACACCGTGGCGAAGAACCTCAAGCTTAGCAATCTTTGGTGAGTGAAGTGGGAAAGTACGCTCAACACCAATGCCGAAACTGATCTTACGAACGGTAAAAGTCTCACGAGAACCCTCGCCGGAAAGACGAATGACGTCACCCTGGAAGACCTGCTCACGAGTACGGTCACCCTCGACAATACGATAGTGAACCTTTACGTTGTCACCAACGCGGACCTCAGGAATGTCCTCGCGGATCTGCTGACGCTCAATAGCGCGAATGTAGTCCATTGTTTCCTCATCTCTAGAGGTGCCGACGCCCTTGCGAACGACACATAGTTAACACACAGACGGAAAGTATACGTGAATACTTTCCACTGTACAAGGGTTAGTTTGGATAAAACTTACTTTACATATCTCCTTTTACCCCAGGAACGAGGAAGGCGAAGATCTTCAAACACTCTGGTTGCATATCTATCGGTCATACCAGACACGTAATCTGCTACTTGAATTTCTGGATGATCAAAGTCATGACACTTGTATTCTGCAGGAACCTCATCTAAATGGTTAACAAAGTAATCAAACAGCTCAATGATGAGGTCATATGCCTTGGGTTCTTCATATTTTGCGTCTCCTGATGCGTACAGATTAGCAAACAGGAATGCTCTCATGGTCATCATGGCACCCCACATGGAGTCGGTCATTTTAATATCGCCTACGCGAGAGCTCTCAGAGACAATATCGTGAACCATGTTTTCAATGCGCTCAGGTGAGCTATTTCCAAGAACCTCTCGAGCTTCAGTTGGGAGATACTCCTCCGAAAGAAGTCCTGCTCGTTTTGCGTCATCAATATCGTGCGTTACATACGCAATGCGGTCCGAAATGGCAACAATTCTTCCTTCTGCTGTTTCTGCACGTAGATTACCTGAGTGACATCTAATACCATCAATAACCTCATGAGAAAGATTAAGACCTTGTCCGTCTTTCTCCAGATACTCAACAATGCGAGCACTCTGCTGATTGTGGGCAAAAATATACTCATTTTCTGGAGCATCGGGGTCCATTCCCCTATACAGGCTAATGGCGTGCGAAAGCGCCTTCTCGCCAATATGGCCAAAAGGCGTATGACCTAAATCATGTCCAAGTGCAATTGCCTCAGTAAGGTCTTCGTTTAAGCCAAGAGGACGCGCAATTGAGCGCGCAATCTGCGAAACCTCAAGCGTATGAATAAGACGAGTCCTATAGTGGTCCCCTTCTGGGGCGAGAAAAACCTGTGTCTTGTGAGCAAGTCTTCTGAAACTCTTACTATGCAAAATACGGTCTCTATCACACTGATAACAGGTACGGTACTGGTCAGGTTCCTCTGCAATCGCACGACCTTTACTTTGATCAGAAAAAGCCGCTTCAGGAGATAAGATTTGATGCTCGCGAGCTTCAAGATCTTCTCGTCTAATGAATAACATAGAACCTCCTTGTACCTGCATCTTTACCTCATAATAGCAGGATATTACTATCTAGCAAAAGAGGGCGACCGAAGCCGCCCTCTAGGGTTTGTTGCAGCGTGTCTAGAAGAAAACCTACTTAGTAGCAATCTTCTGTGGACCACCGTTAGCCTGAATCTTAGCCTGTGCTGCAGCAAGACGTGCAATTGGTACACGGTATGGTGAGCAGGAGACATAGTCAAGACCAAGGTTGTAGTACATGTGGATGGACTCTGGATCGCCACCAGTCTCACCGCAGACACCAATGGTGAGGTTAGGATTACCCTTACGGCCACCCTCAACGCCCATACGGACAAGCTCTGCGACACCCTTATCAAGGGTTGCAAATGGGTTGGTCTTAACAATCTTGCGCTCAAGATAGAGAGGCATGAATGCAGACTCAACGTCGTCACGAGAGAAGCCAAGGCAAGTCTGGGTGAGGTCGTTAGTACCGAAGGAGAAGAAGTCTGCGTGCTTAGCAATCTCCTCAGACATGATAGCTGCACGTGGGAGCTCGATCATGGTACCAACTGGGATGTTGAGCTCAACACCGTACTCATCAGCAACCTGCTTGATGGTCTCCTCAACCTCTTCACGGACCTGGATGAGCTCCTCTTCGAAGCCAACCAGAGGAACCATGATCTCTGGGCGAGGGTCAAGACCAACGCGCTTGAGCTCTGCAGCTGCGCTTGCGATAGCACGAACCTGCATAACGTTGAGCTCTGGGTAGACAAGGCCAAGACGGCAGCCACGGAGGCCGAGCATTGGGTTTGCCTCCTGGAAGGCGTCAAACTTAGCGAGAAGAGCACGCTTTGCAGCGGCGTCCTTACCCTGCTCCTCATCATGAGCAATCTCAACGTCAAGCTCACGTGGGGAATCAAGGAACTCATGCAGTGGTGGGTCAAGAAGACGGACAACAACGTCTTTGCCGTCCATTACCTTGAACATACCAAGGAAATCACCCTTCTGAGCACGGCCAAGCTGCTCGATAGCAAGCTGCTTAACGTCCTCAGAGTCTGCAAGAATGAAGTCCTGAATGAGGTGCTTACGCTCACCAAGGAACATGTGCTCTGTACGGTCAAGACCAATTGCCTCAGCGCCGTTATCAACGGAAGTCTGAGCATCTGCTGGGTTATCAGCGTTTGCACGTACGCCAATGACGCGACCACGGGACTCGTCAAGGCGAACCTCATCTGCCCATGCAAGGATGGTCTGGAGGTCACCAGAAAGCTCTGGCTGGACAAGCTCAACAGCACCAAGGATGACGTCACCAGTGGTACCGTCGATGGAGATTACATCGCCCTCGTTAACAACAAGGCCGGAATCAGCAACGGTGAAGCGCTTGTTAGCAGCGTCAATACGAAGTGTATCAACACCGCAGACGCAAGGAGCGCCCATACCACGAGCAATAACAGCTGCGTGGCTGGTCTTGCCGCCGTGGGAAGTTAGGATGCCCTCTGCAGCAACCATGCCGTGGAGGTCATCTGGAGTGGTCTCCCAACGGACAAGAATACAAGGCTTGCCTGCTTCTGCAAAAGCCTCAGCGTCTGCAGAAGAGAAGACTGCAGCACCAACAGCTGCACCAGGAGAAGCGTTAAGACCCTTAGCAATGGTCTCATATTCAGCGTTAGGATCAAACTGTGGGTGCAGAAGCTGATCGAGCTGCTCAGGAGCAACGCGAGAAACAGCCTGCTCCTTAGTAATACGACCCTCTTCGTACATCTGAATTGCAACCTTAAGTGCAGAGAGAGCAGTACGCTTACCAACACGAGTCTGGAGCATCCAGAGCTTACCATTCTCAATGGTGAACTCGATGTCCATCATGTCTGCGTAGTGGTCCTCAAGAATCTCGAAGACGTGGAAGAGCTCCTCGCCTGCCTCCTTGAGTGCAGGAACCTTAACAAGGTCTGCAATAGGCTCAGTGTTACGAATACCAGCAACAACGTCCTCGCCCTGAGCGTTAATCAGGAAGTCACCGTAGCGCTCGTTGGTACCGTCTGCAGGGTTACGAGTAAATGCAACACCAGTTGCAGAGGTCTCACCCTTGTTACCAAAGACCATGACCTGAACGTTAACTGCAGTACCAAGCTCATCAGGAATCTTGTTCTGCTTGCGGTAAAGGATTGCGCGGTCGTTCATCCAAGAACCAAAGACTGCCTGCTCAGCAAGGCGGAGCTGGAGATAAGGATCAGATGGGAAGACAGCGTAGCCGTTCTTGGAGACCTCTGGGTGCTCCTTAACGTCAACATTTGCTGCAAAGATGCCCTTGAACCAAGTTACAAGGTCACGAAGGTCATTTGCGTCCAGCTCTGTATCAAGCTTAACGCCCTTCTCGGCCTTCTTAGCAGCAATTGCGTCCTCAAAGAGCTGTCCAGAGACACCCATAACAACGCCAGAGAACATCTGGACAAAACGACGGTAAGAGTCCCAAGCAAAGCGCTCGTTGCCAGTCTGCTTAATAAGGCCCTGAACGGACTCATCGTTAAGACCAAGGTTAAGAACAGTGTCCATCATGCCAGGCATGGAGAATGGAGCACCAGAACGGACGGAGACAAGCAGTGGATCTTCTGCATCGCCGAGCTTCTTGCCCATGCGCTCCTCAAGAGTTGCCATTGCAGCGTCAATCTCATCAGTGACGCCCTCAGGCCAGACGTTGCCGTTGTTGGAATAAGCAACGCAAGTTTGGCAAGTAATTGAGAATCCTGGAGGTACAGGCAGGCCAATCTTAGACATCTCTGCAAGGTTTGCTCCCTTGCCACCAACAATCCACTTTGCCTCTTCTACGGATGCGCCAGCGACCTCAGTAACATCGTTACCGGCGTGGTCCTTTCCGAAGCTGTAAACGTGCTTCTCGGACATAACACTCCAAACTCTCAAACTGTCACACGCAAAGCGTGCACCAACACGATTGAACGTAAAGACATCAAACCAAACAAAGTTGGTCTGTCCTCACATTCATAGTATGTTACCAACCTACGCGATTCATCTGAACTAAATAACGGTGAGCGGTCAATATCGACCGTTCACAGAATTATTTACAAACTTATGATTGCAAATTGTGAAATTCTCCATAAAGAAAATGAGCACCCAAAATGGATGCTCATTTAACTTTTTGATATTTTGAGGCGTCAGCACTCTCTTAGCGAGTAACTCCCTCAAAGAATGCGCCAATTGCGTGGCTTGGCTCTTCGCCGGTAAGCGTAGAAATAACGTTTACCGCTGGTCCCAGAAGATCGATTGATGGGATGAGGCGCTGATCAAGCTCACGACGAATCTCTCTTCTGAGAGAGCCATCTGCAAAGGTGTGGAAGACTGCACGAGGGC
>JAGZWL010000028.1:0-11242 GCA_018378955.1 Atopobium sp.
AGAGGAACTCTTAGTACAATAGAAGCACACAAAACTAAGAGGAGCAGGTATGTCTGATACTACTATGCCAGTTGATACTACAGATCAAAACGAGGCTGCATCAACCAAAGAAGGTGCAGCTAAACCACGTAGAACCATTGCCGTTATTGACGGAAACTCGCTCATGCACCGAGCATTCCATGCAATCCGTCAGCCTATGGCAGCACCAGATGGTACGCCAACCGGCGCGTTGTTTGGCTTCTTCAACATGTTTATCAAGCTTGTTGAGTCCTTCTCACCAGACGGTGTCATTTGTGCCTTTGATAAGGGCAAGCCACAGGTTCGCATTGATATGTTGCCTCAGTACAAGGCCCAGCGTCCTCCTATGGACCCTGCTTTGCACGCACAGTTTCCCATAGTCAAGGAGCTGCTCAAGACTTTGGATGTTCCTGTCTGCCAGCTTGAAGGCTGGGAGGGCGACGACATCTTGGGTACCCTTGCCCGCCGCGGTGAGGCAGAGGGTTATCAGATGCTGCTCTTCACGGGTGACCGCGATATGTATCAGCTCTCCACAGAAAACGTCAAGATTGTCTCTACGCGCAAGGGCGTCTCTGACGTCTCAATTATGACGCCAGAGACTGTGGCAGATCTCTATGCAGGTATTACGCCTGAGCTTGTCCCAGATTTCTATGGCCTTAAGGGAGATTCTTCCGATAACATTCCGGGCGTTCCTGGAATTGGCCCCAAGAAAGCTGCTGCTCTGATTGTGGAGTATGGCTCGCTTGACCAAGTCATTGCCCACGCTGACGAGGTCAAGGGCAAGGTGGGAGAAAACCTTCGCGCCCACATTGATGACGCGCTGCTTTCCCGTAAGGTGGCAACTATTCGCACTGATGCGCCGCTTGATATCAACCTGGACGACGCTAAGTTCCCAACATTTGATCCAAATGACGTGGTCAAGGCTTTCTCGGCTTTGGGCTTTACTGGTATGACCTCAAGACTTGCCCGCATGGCTGGCGGCTCTGCTGCTGGTGCAGTCACACAAACTGCCTCCGCTACACCCGCACTTCCTATTCCATCAGAGTTTTTGCAGGCAGGAGATGCATCTGCTGCGCTCACTGCTGCAATTGAGAACCAGGAGTGGATTGGTGTTGCAGAGGATTCTGCGGCGGACGCCGGAGCGCTCTTTAGCCTTTCTCGCACACTTTGGGTGTCTACAGAAAAGGCGCTTCTTAAATTTGAAGGAGAAAACGCAACTGCAGCGCTCTTACGTATTTTGCGAGAAGCCCGTGTTGCTGCAGACGATGTCAAGGCGCTGCTACACGAGGTAAGCCCTGTTGATTCATCTGAGCCACAGAAACTGGATATTGAGACCATTGATTCTGACCGCCTCTTTGACACAGGTGTTGCCGCGTATCTGCTTGAGTCTGATCGTTCAAGCTTTGATATCAACGGCTTGGTTGAGCTGTACTTTGGCTCTGAGCTTCCTGAGCCTACAGATGAGATTCCCGCTGCAGCACTAAGAGCTGTAGCTGCTAGGGCCCTTGTGCCTGTGCTCACTAAAAAACTTGAAGATGATGGTTCCTTGGAGCTCTTTACTTCTCTAGAGATGCAGCTATTGCCTGTACTTGCCGCGATGGAACGTCGTGGTCTCTACGTTGATCCTCAGGAGCTTGCTAAGCAGTCTTCGGAGCTGGGTGAAGATATTGCGCAGCGTGTAGCAAGTATTCACCAGACAGCAGGCGAGGATTTTAACTTGGATTCTCCAAGCCAGCTTTCACACATCCTGTTTGACGTGCTTAAACTTCCAACTTATGGTCTCAAAAAGACGCGCACTGGCTTCTACTCCACCAACGCAAAGGTGCTTGGAGACCTGGCGCAGGAGTACCAGATTGTTGCTGACGTTCTTGAGTATCGTGAGCGCGCCAAGATCAAATCAACCTATCTTGATGCGCTTCCTGCGCTTATTCGTGGCGATAAGCGCATCCACACCACGTTCAACCAGACTGTTGCTGCAACAGGCAGACTTTCCAGCTCTGATCCAAACCTGCAGAACATTCCTACCCGCTCTGAGCTGGGACATCGTGTCCGCACCGCCTTTACCGTTCCCGAGGGCAGCGTTTTTCTTGCCTGCGACTACTCCCAGATTGAGCTGCGCTTGCTGGCGCACCTTTCAGCTGACGAGCACCTGGTAGCAGCATTTAACTCTGGTGCTGATTTCCATGCCGCAACTGCTGCACGCGTCTTTGGCGTGCCTGTTGAAGAGGTCACGCCAGCACTTCGCAGCCGTGCTAAGGCAGTTAATTTTGGTATTGTCTATGGTCAGCAGGCCTTTGGTCTAGCAACATCTCTGAAGATTTCCCGCAAGGAAGCGCAGGAGATGATTGACCGCTACTTTGACGCATATCCTGGCGTTCGTGCGTATCTTGATGACTCCGTCCGTACTGCTCACGAGACTGGTTATGCGATTACCATGTACGGTCGTAAGCGCCACATTAGAGAGTTCAACCAGTCAAATCGCCAGCTTATTGCCTTTGGCGAGCGCACCGCTATGAATCACCCTATGCAGGGAAGTGCGGCAGACATTATCAAAATTGCAATGATTAATGTCGAGAAACGCCTGCGTGATGAGGGTCTTGCATCAAAGCTGATTCTTCAGATTCACGACGAACTTGACTTAGAAGTTCCTGAGTCAGAGATTGAGACAGTCTCTAAACTAGTAAAAGAGACCATGGAAGACGTTGTTACTCTGCGTGTTCCACTCATTGCCGATGTCAGCTATGGTTCCAATTGGGCTGAGGCAAAGTAGGCACGTTCAACGCACGTTCTAGAGGAGATTTGGTATGGAGGCTACAACCTCATACATGCACGTCACAGTCTATACAGACGGTGCGTCTCGAGGAAACCCTGGTCCTGGTGGCTATGGGGCTGTACTTCTGTACACCGATCCCTCTGGTCAACAGCATACAAAAGAGTTTAGCCAGGGTTATAAATCCACTACAAATAACCGAATGGAGCTCCTCGGCGTCATTGTTGCACTTGAAGCGCTTAAGCGTCCCTGCCAGGTTGAGCTCTATTCCGATTCAAAGTACGTAGTTGATGCGTTTAATCAAAAATGGGTCTCGGGGTGGATTAGAAAAGGCTGGAAAACGGCTTCTAAAGAGCCTGTCAAAAACGTAGACCTTTGGAAGCGTTTGCTTTCCGCCATGGAAGACCATGAGGTAAGTTTTAAGTGGGTCAAAGGCCACGCAGGTCACCCACTTAACGAGCGTTGCGATCAGCTTGCCACTGAGGCAGCCGACGGCTCCAATCTCCTTGATGACCAAGGTTTCTTCGCGGATTAGCCATTGCTGTAACCCTAGACGCGTAGGGCGAAAAGATCTTCTCGCCCTACGTGCTCTCTACAAGAAAACAGCCGCCTGAGTGGGCGGCTGTTCTTAGTTGCATGAGGCGATTAACTGTTAGTAACCGAATACGGCATAGCCAACAAGACCTGGTCCGGTATGGACAAGAAGGTCCGAGCCAGCCTCGACATACCTAAAGTCAGTGACATTAGAGATTGCCTCTTTAATCATGGCTTCCATTTCGGAGTAAATAATATTAGGCGCAGAACAACAAATTCCCACATGGACGCGGTCAAATTTCTGAGCAAAGGCTGCTCCTAGAGCAATCTGTCCTGCAAGAGACTTCTGCCAACCGCGTGTCTTCTTGGCAATGGTGTATTTGCCGTTCTCATCGCAGGTAAGAACAGGTTTGATGTTTAACATGGAACCAATGCGATAAATTGCCTCAGAAATGCGGCCACCCTTACGTAGATACTCAAGGCTTGGAACGGAGAAGTATACGCGTGTGTTCAGAGAAGCCTGATCAAGTTTGGCGCCAATCTCCTCAAGAGAAAGGCCCTGATCAATAAGACGTTGAGCCTCAATAACAATAAGGCCAGAAGCAATACCAATGTTTTTGGTATCAACAACATAAATAGGGAAGTCTGTAATGGACTCTGCAATCATGCGAGCAGTATCGCAGGTAGCGGAAAGTCCGGAGGAAATTGCAATATAGACAGCACCCTCGTACCCTGCTGCTTTTGCGTCATCAAAGGCAGCCTTAATGCCCTCAGGAGAAGGAAGTGAAGTCTTTGGAACCTCTTCTTCAAAGCGAGCAACAAGCTCTGCTGGTGTGATGGTAATGCCAGACTCGTAGGAAGAGCCATCAGAATAGTTAATGCGAAGTGGGGTGATACGAATATTGTGTTCAGCAACAAAATCAGGTGGGACATTAGTTCCTGAGTCTGTGATGATGGCAATTCGCTTAGTGTCCATTATTCGCTCCAAATATATGCGTACTACAAGTAGCTAAACGTTGACTTTCTATTACCTACATTTTACATGGAGATATACCCCGTTTTCTTGAGATATGACAAGTTGCCCTCAACGGTAGGTAGACGGTACACTAGGCATATACATCGAGAAAAACTTTCATAGCTAACGGTCAATACCATTTAGATAAAGAGAGAACGGCAGATAATGTCTAGTATTTATAGAGAGCCCGCAGTTGTAAGAAGAATTAGTCAGCGCTCTTCTCTAAAGAAAATCACCTCTAACAGCACTATTGCAGCAGCAGTCATGGTGCTTGCGGCTCTTATTGCACTTGTAGTTGCCAACTCACCTGCTCATGAGGTGGTTCGAGAAATTCTTGAAGTCCAAATGAGTTTCTCGCTTGGAATGATTCATGCGCATATGGCTCTAGAAACCTTTGTGAATGACTTCCTTATGGCAATCTTCTTCCTACTTGTAGGCATTGAGCTCAAGTATGAAGTAACTGTTGGCCAGCTCAGAAAGCCAAGACAGGCAATGCTTCCTATGCTTGCGGCTGTTGGTGGCGTTGCAGTTCCTGCTCTTATTTATCTGGCGCTTAACGCAAGCACTGCCCCTCATGGATGGGCAACACCAATTGCAACCGATATTGCCTTTGCGCTTGGCGTTATGTCGCTCTTAGGAAACAGAATTAGTCCGCAGACTAAGGTGTTCTTCCAGACACTTGCTATTGCCGACGATATCCTGGCTATTGTGGTCATTGCGCTTTTCTATGGTCACACGCCAAATATTGCCTGGTTAGCAGCTTCTCTTGGTGTTCTTGTTATTTTGTGGGGAATGAATCGCCTAAAGATTTATTCTTCTGGTCCGTATTTGCTTGTTGGTTTGGTTCTCTGGGTCTGCATGTACCACTCGGGAATTCACGCTACTCTTGCGGGCGTTCTCCTTGCCTTCTTCTTGCCATCTCACTCTGATGTTCGTCTGAGCAAGCTGGGCAGTTGGCTTTCTAGGCGTGCCCGTGAACTTGATGATCACTACGATGATGAGCATCACGTTTTAGGTCAGCATGACTTTACACATGGCGCCAACTCAATCGAGCAGGTCATGCACCACGTAACTCCACCACTTCAGCGTGTTGAGCACTATATTTCTGTCTTTGTAAACTTTGTTGTTCTGCCTATCTTTGCCTTTGTAAACGCGCAGATTACGCTTGTGGGAGCAGATTTTGGTGCGCTTCTTAGCAGTAACATTGCTCACGGCGTATTCTTTGGCGCCGTTCTTGGAAAGCCATTGGGAATTATTCTTGTGACATTCCTGTTGGTAAAGGTTAAAATCTGCAAACTTCCTGCAAAGGTTGACTGGGTTCAGATTGCAGCCGTTGGTCTGATGGGTGGCTTAGGCTTTACCATGTCAATTCTTATTTCTAACCTTGCATTCCCAGACGCAGGGGAGATTCTTGCAGCTAAGGTAGCTGTTCTCGCTGCATCATTTGCTTCAGCTATCTTGGGCCTACTTTTTGTACATATCGCAGAGCTCTATAAGCACCAAAGGCAGAGCGGCTTAAGGGAAGTTGCCGTACAAGAATGAACCTAATGAGGGGTACGACTCTTTCTATCCTTGACTAATAAAATGCAGAGCCCCACAAAATAATACGCAGAAGTTATTAAAAAACTGGCGCGTAGAATGTTCACTCCGCCTATTGAGGCCTCTTGCCCTGCAGGAGAGAGACACATCAAGACAATGGTGAATAGCCATATAAGAAGTAAACAAATATTGACTATCTTATTAATAAGATAAGCTATTGGAGTAGAAGCATCAAAAAATATACCTCTATCAAAGATGCTAATGAAAAAATCTTTCCAAGAGTCATACATGACGAGCCTCCAACTTGTTAGAAAAAGACCCTGTATATATGCAATTTTATCACTTATATAAAATCAATAAGCTATAGTTACTCAACAGTGCCGTAGGTAAAGCCCCAACCGTGCGCTGTAACAATTGAGTTAATCTGATCGCAGAGGCGAGCGCGGACATATGTGCCAGAGGGAATCAACTCAATAACTTCTTGCAAATCTTCTTCAAGATCGTCTACTTCAGCTTGAATCAGCACGTCAACCTTAGTGACTGTGCCCGAAGGTTTGCGCTTATAAAGATTATCAACAAGGTGCTGGAGTTCGCCATATGCCTCCGAGCGCATGCCAGGCTGTGCGGAATTTGCCATGATTCTCCTTGTCGCGTTGATTTTTAAATCACCTATACTTTGTATCACGCAGAGACCGAAAAGGGGAGTGTCATGTTTGAGCTAGTTTCTCGCGAGCTGTTCCAGCCAAAGTCAACCTCTGAGCAAAACGCTTATCAGAAGATGAGCGATGCTGAGCTTAACCAGGCTCTTGAGCTTATTGGACAAGAAGCTCGTGCACTTGGCGAGAAAAACCTCAAGCTTGATATGGCGCGCGGAAAGCCAAGCCCTGCACAGACGGCGTTGTCTAAGCCTCTGCTTGACGAGCTGAACTCTACTTCTGACCTGACTGACAGCGGCTCTTTTGCAGACAACTATGGAGACCCTTGGGGTCTTCCTTCTGCGCGAGCTTTTGCTGCAGAGCTCACAGGCGTACCTGCTGATCAGGTCATCGTAAACGGCTCTTCAAGCCTTAACCTTATGCACGACATCATTTCTCATGCCGTAACCCACGGTCTTGCTGGTCAGCCTTCTTGGGCAGAGCAGATGATGGCTGCAAAGGCTCAGGGTACCACGCTCAAGTTCCTGTGCCCCGCTCCAGGCTATGACCGCCATTTTGCTATTACACAGCATTATGGATTTGAAAACGTTGCCGTACCTATGACTGAGGATGGTCCAAATATGGACGTGGTCAAGGAGCTTGTTGAGAACGACAGCTCTGTTAAGGGAATTTGGTGCGTACCACGTTTTGCAAACCCTACCGGTATCACCTATTCAGACGAGGTTGTTCGTGCGTTTGCAAACCTTAAACCTGCAGCTCCTGACTTTAGAATCTTCTGGGATAACGCCTACGCAATTCACGCCTTTGTACCAGAATCTGAGGCTCCTCAGCTCCTCAATATCTTTGATGCACTTGCAGAGGTTGCTGCAGACGATGCTCAAAAGAACCTAGTTATTGCTTTTGCCTCAACGGCAAAGGTAACCTTCCCAAGCTCAGGCATGGCATGGGTTGCCGCAAGCCCTGTAGACAGTAAAGAGATTCAGAGCGCTTTTAAGGTTGCTCGTGTTTCTCCCGAGAAGATCTCTCAGCTGGCGCATGTGCGTTTCCTCAAAGACGCTCAAGGCATTGAAGCTCACATGCAAAAGCATGCCGAGCTGCTCCGACCACGTTTTGATCTAGTGGAGAGCAAACTACAGGAGGGTTTGGGCGATTTAGCTGTTGCAACCTGGTCTCATCCTAAGGGCGGATACTTTGTCTCATTTGATGGCCCTGTTGGCTCTGCGCGCGCAATTGTTTCTCGCGCACATGAGTTGGGCGTTACCATGACACCTGCAGGCGCTACGTGGCCAAGTGGCAAGGATCCTTTTGATACTAATATCAGAATTGCTCCAAGTTACCCAACGCTGGAAGAGCTTGACACAGCGCTTGATGTGTTTATTGTTGCTGTTAAACAGGTAAGTGCTCGACTAGCAAAAGTTGATCGTGGTCAGAGCGTCTGGGGATAGCTTGTGTAACTTTGGTATTTACTTTGAAAGTAAGCCCATTCTGCCGTATCTTGATTAACTATGTTTAGAAAAAGCGATTGGATGTTGAATGCCAACTAATACTTCAAAGCCAGAACTTACACCAGAACAGAAGGCAGAAAAAGAGCTGGTTGCTATGGCAAACCAGACCGCAAAAAAGAAGGCAAAGGACCGCAAGCCCGATGAGGCTCCTAAAAAACCAGGTCCTTCTACAGGTATGAAGATTGCTATTGGAGTATTCTCGCTCTTTATTGCTATTTCTATGATGTTGCCTTCCCTGGCCAGCATTTTCTCTAACTCGCAAAAGCAGCATCAGACTCAGCAAAATTCTCCTGAGGCCATTAACCAGGTCTATCAGAAACAGGCAGAAGAAAAAGAGTCTGCTATTCAGTCCAATCCAGATAATCTACCAGCACATCTTGATTTGGCTCGTACGTATCTAGGCTGGGGAATGGCACTTAAGAGCTCCTCTCAAGATGACTCTGTTCAGAAGCAGTCTTTACAGCTGATCAACAAGGCAATTGCCGAGTACGATACGTATCTTGCTTCAAATGATTCTGATGAGGTTCGTGTTGATAGGGCTATTGCGCAGTTCTATGCAGGAGACCAAACGGGTGCCGTTGAGGCGCTTAAGGCAGTAACGGATCGCTCTCCAGACTATGCTAACGGTTGGCTTAATTTGGGAATGATGTATCGTGTTACTGATCAAGTAGATCTTGCAAAAGAGGCACTGCAGAAGGCAATTGAAAAGGATTCCGATAATAGCGCCGGTGTGAGGGATAATGCGCAGAAAGTTCTTGATGCATTAAACGGAAACACCTCTACCTCTTCAAATAACACCAAGTAAGGAGGAGTTATGGCACTAGAGATAAGCTCTGAAATTACAGATACAAAGGCCATTATTCGCATTGAGGGTGAGGTAGACGTATCAAACGCCTCCGAGCTTCGTGATGCTTTGGATACTGCGCTCGCCGATGGAGCAAAAGAAGTTGAAGCTGATTTTGCTGAGGTAGCTTATATTGATTCGACGGGCATTGGCGTTTTAGTGGGCGCTGCACATCGAGCACAAGAGAGTGGTTCCGTGCTTGTTGTTGCAAACCCTCAGAAAAACGTGGAGCGTGTCTTTACGCTTCTTGGGGTTGATAAAGACCTTAACGTTCGCAAGTAGGTTTGGTAACTTGCAAGCTCTTTGAGAAACGGTTCAAAGAGCTTGTTTATGTTTGTTCCAGAAAGGTATCGCTTGTGTTTGGCATTGGAGAAACAGAGCTCGTACTAATTCTGCTCTTTGCATTTTTAGTATTTGGTCCTGATAAATTACCTGGTATGGGCCGCACGCTTGGCCGTGCTCTCAGACAGTTCCAGAACGCTCAAGAAGGCTTTAATAAAGTTGTCCGTGCAGATTTACTTGATCCTGCAGCGGATGCACTTCACGAGAAGCCCAAGCGCTCCGAGCAGCTCAAAAATGCTGCATCTGATGCTGACCGCGAGGATACAGATCGCCAGGAGACCTTTGCTGAGCGTCGTGCTCGTCTCAAGGAAGAGCGTGAGGCAGCTGAGAAGGCTGCTGCTGAGGCAGCTGAGCAGAGCAAGCAGGCCGAGCAGACCCAGGAGGCCGAGCAGACAGAGGCCGCTTCTGCTGACGAGGCTCCTGCAACTGCACCACAAGCCACCTCTTCTGTTGCTTTCTCCGATGATTCCACAGAGGTAACTGAGCACGTGGCACCTCAGGCAGCAGAAGAAACTCCTGCTGCCGCTCCATCTGCAAAAGACCTCTATAACCTTGGATCTGCGCGTTCTTCTCGCTCCATAGCAGAAGACAAGAAAGAAGAAGTTGCTGGAGAGGAGGGAGAAAGCCAGGACGCATAAGTCCAGCTTTCGCGTGTAATGCCTATTACTCCAGCTCGTATGCCACTTTTTGATCACCTGGGAGAACTCCGCCGTCGTGTGACCATTGTGGTGGTATCGCTTTTTGTAACCGCAATCATTATTTATTTTGCTACACCTGCACTGATTGAGATTTTGATTGACCCTATCAGGGAGTTTTTAACTGACGGTAAGCTTACGGTTATCTCGGTTCTTGGTGGCTTTAGTATCAGGTTTAAGGTGGCTTTCTTCTTCTCGGTGATTATCTGCACACCTATTATCATCTGGGAGATTATGGCTTTCTTCTTGCCTGCGCTTAACGCTAAAGAGCGCAAGTGGGTTGTTCCTACCGTAGCCGCTATGATTACCCTGTTCTTCTTGGGTATGCTGTTCTGCTACTTTGTCATTTTGAACACCGCAATTGGTTGGATGATTGGCCAGTCGCAGGAGTTTGCAGGAACCATTAATGAGGCAAGCGATTACCTCAACATTATTATGATGTTTGAGATTGGCTTTGGTGTTGCGTTCCAGCTTCCTCTGGTTATCTTCTACCTGGCTATTCTTCACCTTGTTCCTTACAAGGACATGCGTGAGCAGTGGCGCTACGTTTACGTTGGACTGATGATTCTCTCTGCAGTTGTCACTCCTGATGCATCACCTGTCACCATGATTTTGATGTTTGCAGCTCTTATCCTGCTGTACGAAGTTGCTCTGGCAGTTGCTCGATACGTCATTATTGCCCGCGATGGCAAGGCTGCTCTTAAGTGGAGTCGTGAGGACTACGAGCAGCATGAGCTGGACAAAATCTAGTAATTCCGCTTTTACTTTGGAGAGTGTTGTTCTTTGATTCTAGTTGTTACCGAGAAAAACGACGCAGCGCAGCAGATTGCTCGCCTTCTGTCTGAATCGGGTAAGCCTGAGGCAGACAAGGTATACAACACTCCTGTTTATCGTTTTAGACGTGGCGGAGAAGACCATGTTGCCATTGGTCTTCGTGGCCATATTTTGCAGCCTGATTTTCCTTTGGCTCTCAAGTTTGACAAGGAAGAGGGCTGGTACGGAGAAACTGCAGAAGGGGAGCACCTTCCTGCAGACGTTCCAGATGGTCTTGAGCGTCCTCCTTACAAGGTTAAGCGTAAGCCTTTTATGGCAGACGGCGTGGACCTTAAGGGTTGGAAAATCCCTAGCTTGCCTTATTTGATTTGGGCTCCTGTAGATAAACAACCTGCAGAAAAAGAGATTATTCGGGCACTCAAGAATCTTGCTAAGAAGGCAGAGTCTGTCATTATCGGTACAGACTTTGACCGCGAAGGTGAGCTTATCGGTTCTGATGCGCTTGCTCAGGTTCTCTCGGTTAACCCTAACTTGGCAGTGTTCCGTGCTC
>JAGZWL010000029.1:0-11224 GCA_018378955.1 Atopobium sp.
GAGGTCAAAGCCAACGCTGGAAAGGTTTCCGTGCTGCTCAGCGCCCATAAGAGAGCCGGCGCCTCTAATCTCCAGGTCACGCATGGCAATACGCATGCCGCTACCCAGGTCCTGGAACTCGTTGATTGCCGTCAAACGCTCGGTTGCCTCTTCCGTCAGCGGCAACTCCGCCGGGAACATAAAATACGCGTACGCCTGCTGCCTACCGCGACCAACACGGCCCTTGAGCTGATACAACTGAGCCAGTCCCAAACGCTGAGAGTCCTCGATAATCAGCGTGTTAGTGTGCGAGTTGTCAATGCCGGACTCAATGATGGTGGTGGCCACCAAAACGTCAATCTCGTGCTCCTGGAAGGCAAGCATAACGTTCTCTACCTCGCGAGCACTCATCTGGCCGTGAGCCACGCCCACACGAGCCTCCGGCGCAGCTTCCTCCACGCGAGCCACCGCTTCATCAATAGTGGTCACGCGGTTGGACACGTAGTACACCTGTCCTTCTCGCTCCAGCTCACTTCTAATAGCTGCGGAAACAAGATCCGGGTTGTACTCGCCCACCATCACCTGAACAGGCTTTCTGCCAGGCGGTGGCGTTAGAATCAGGCTCATGTCACGAACGCCGCTCATGGCCATCTGCATGGTGCGCGGAATTGGCGTTGCCGAGAGTGTCAGCACGTCTACCTGCTCGCGCATGTTTTTGAGCTGCTCTTTGTGCTGCACGCCAAAGCGCTGCTCTTCGTCGATGATAACCAAGCCTAAGTCGTGTGGATTGACGTCAGCTGAAAGCAACCTATGAGTTCCTACCAGCACATCTACGGTTCCGTCCGCAAATCCCTCAAGCGCTTTTCTCTGCTGGGCAGGTGTGACAAAACGTGAAAGCACGCTTACCTTCAAATCAAACGGAGCAAATCGCGAGAAAAACGTCTCGTAGTGTTGCTGAGCCAAGATGGTAGTTGGGCACAAAATCATAACCTGGCGAGCATCCTGGCATGCCTTGAATGCAGCTCTCAGCGCCACCTCTGTCTTGCCAAAGCCCACGTCGCCGCAAAGTAGACGATCCATTGGCTTGCGCGCTTCCATGTCCAGCTTAATGTCTGCAACTGCGCTTTCTTGGTCTGGCGTCAGCTGATACGGGAAGCTGGATTCCATCTCCTCCTGAGCGGGAGTGTCCAGCGAGAACGCATAGCCCGGCACCGAAGCGCGACGTGTATAGAGGTCTACTAGGTCAAATGCCAGTTTCTTGGCAGATTTTCTTGCCTTGTTAGTAGCGCGCGACCAATCCGCCGTGTTAAGCCTGGTCAGGCGTGGATTATTGCCGTCAGGTCCTACATAGCGCGTAATGCGGTCAACCTGCTCCAGGGGCACATAGAGTTTATCGTCATTGGCATACTCAAGCAGGAAGTAATCACGCTCTCTACCTGCAACTTTTTGACGCACAATAGCTGTAAAGTGCGCAATACCGTGCGTTGCGTGGACAACGTAGTCACCCGGCTTAAACGGGAACGTCACCGTTTTGGGGTCAATACGTTTGGAGTGCTTCTTGTTGCGCGCGCTTCTGGCCGTCAAGTCCGAGACAGAAAGCACTGCTAGGTTAGCTGTAGGGATAATGATTCCGGCGGGAACAGGTGCATCGGTAAACGTGACGCGACCACGCTTGAGTGGCGCGTAAGCACCGTTTTGATCAGGCTCGTTTTCAAGCGCCGTACCCAGCGACTCCTCAAACGGAATGGACTCATCCGAGAAAAGCAACTTGAGGTGCTCTCGAGCGGCGCGGTCTGGAACCGCAAATACCACAGCATCGCGGTCTTGCACCAGCTGCCTTACGCGACCCAAAAGCTTTGTATCTGAACCCGCAATAGACGGCTGCACCACAGAGAGCTCCGACGTTACCGCAGATCCCGTACGTAGAAGTGACGAGAAGGACAAACGCTGCTGCGAGCCAAAATCCATGGCCTTGGGATCTGTATACAGACCATCTAGTTTCACTTTTGATACTGTTGCGGATGCAGAAATTTCGTCAAAGGCACGCTGACAATCGTCAAATAGCGAGCGTGGCTCCGCAAGAACTACCAGCGTCTCTGAAGAGATGTGCTCAAGCGGGCTGGCAGTGCCTCCGTATAACACGGGAAGATAGCGCTCAAGTGCAGGAGCCTGAGCTCCGCGCTGAATAAGCTCCAGGTCAGCGGCGAGTGCAGAGTTTTCTTGCGCGCGCGTGTAGAGCGCTTCTTCTGCGCGGCGAATGGTTTCTTTGGTAAACGCAAGCTCTCTAGCTGGGGCAACGGTAACCTCATCAATGGCACCGATAGTCTGTCCGGTTGCTGCCACCATGCGCCTGATGCGGTCAATCTCGTCTCCGAAGAACTCAATACGCACGGGACTTGTTGCCTGAGCTGGGAAGATATCAACGGTATCGCCGTGAATGTGGAAGGTGCCTGGCACGTCTACCTCGCCGGTGTCGGCGTATCCCATACCCACGAGCAGCGAAGCTACGTCCTCAAAGGGGACGTCGTCGCCAACGGTGAACGTTGCAGGAAGAAAATAGCCCGAACCAACAGGGGGAACTCTGCGCATCAGCGCGTGGGCGCTTGCGACTACAATGACCTTCTCGCCAGCGGAAAGCTTGGCGATAGCGCGACATCTGGCTCCAATAAGGGCGTCGTCTGGCGTGGTATCTGACCAGGGGCGATCCTTGCGGTTGGGGTAGCGCAGCACGGCGTCGTTGCCCAGCCATGCCGCGAGCGAGCGCGCCGTGCGGTCCGCGGCGTCCTCTCCCGCAACGACTAGCAGGCACGGTCGAGGATTCTGCGCCCAGAGCGCAGCCAGCATCAGCGGACGAGCGCTTTGCGAGAGGGATAGCGTGGCGTCTGATCCGCGCGAAAGCTCTCGTTTCAGCTTCTCTAGCTCGGGTGCGCTCAGTAGTTGAGCTGCAACTCTATTGATAAACACACAGTCTCCCGCCATGCCGCTAAACCCACATGCAAACGCATGCGGGTTACACCAAACCTTACTGGACGAGGCTCGTCTGGCGCGCAGGCGCGTATGCCGTAACGGCTGACCGCACAGACATCTACCAGCGACGTCCGCCGCGCAAGCGCAGGTTTGATAACTTTTCAATTGGGCTGTTATTGTAGCCGTTATGCTGCTATTTTGCTATTCTCGCCTCACGTGATAACGTAACTACATACTGGGTACACATAGAAGGACTTGAGGAGAGGTTATGCCCAGAGAATCAAAGAAAGTCAAGGTAGAACGCGGCATTGAGCTGTGCCGACGCATGCACGAGCTCTATCCAAGCGTCCAGAGCGCGCTGGATTATCACGACGCGTTTACCCTGCTCATCAGCGTTATGCTTTCGGCGCAAACTACTGACGCCGCGGTAAATAAGGTCACACCCGAGCTGTTCCGCCGCTGGCCCGACGCACCGTCCATGGCGGCCGCCAATGCTGTCGAGGTTGGAGAGGTCATCCAGACCATCGGCTTCTGGCGCGCGAAGGCCAAGCACTGCGTAGAGACGGCGCAAATTCTGCTGACGGAGTACGGCGGAGAAGTTCCGGGCACCATGGAAGACCTGGTCACGCTCCCGGGCGTTGGTCGAAAGACCGCAAACATCGTGCTCAACAAGATGTTTGACGTGGTCGACGGCATCGCGGTGGACACGCACGTATACAGGATTTCTAAACGCATGCGCCTGAGCTCGGCTTCTACGCCGCTGGCTGCCGAGAAAGACCTGCTCGCGCTTCTCCCCCACGAGCTCTGGAAAGACGTCAACGAAGAGTGGATTCACTTTGGGCGAGAAACCTGCACCGCTCGCAACCCCAAGTGCGTCGGTTGTCCCATGAGCGACATCTGCCCTTCCTACGAGCAGCCCAATCGCTGGTTCAAGGGGTAAGTGCGGGGCCCAGCACGCTGGCCCGGCGCTGAGCTGCGAGTGCGCGGGTGCCGCGGGTGTCGCGGGTGCCGCAAGTGCACGGGCTTCTCGCCAGGCGCTTCTGAGTTGCGAATCCAGACTCAAGTACCGCGATAAGCCTGAAAAGCGCATGAAGTCTGAGTAAATTTACTCAGACATGACGAGAAAAACCGGCAAATAGCTCAGACTCGGTGAGCTTTTCCGGCAAATCATTCAGATATGGCGAGAAAATCAGGCTCCTTGGAGGGGCAATCTCGCGCGCGCTTCAAAGTCCCGCCTGAAAAGTGAGCCTGAAAAGCGAGCCTGAAAAGTGCAAAGATTCTGTATTTTGGATACAGATTCTTTGATGAAATCAGGCAAATCCACAGATTCTTTGATATTTTCAGGCAAATTTTACAGATTCTTTGAGCAAATCAGGCGCGCAACGAGCATATGGCGAGAAACCCAATCTCACCGCAACATCTACGCACAAAGATACCCGCCAGCAAGCCGATGACCTGCTGGCGGGTACATTTTTAACGCACTAAAAGTTGAAGCTGCAACTTAGTAGTTGAGGGACTGCTCCTCGAAGTATGCCTGTGGGTGACCGCAGACTGGGCAAACCTTTGGTGCAGATGCGCCAACGTGCAGGTGACCGCACTTGAGGCACTTCCAAACCTTGACACCCTCGCGCTCAAAGACCTCACCGGACTCAACGCGCTCAAGAAGCTTCTGATAGCGCTCCTCGTGAGTCTTCTCGATGTTGCCGACAAGACGGAACTTAGCAGCGATCTCTGCGAAGCCCTCCTCCTCAGCTACCTTAGCGAAGTCAGCGTACATAGTGGTCCACTCGTAGTTCTCGCCAGCAGCTGCGTCCTTGAGGTTCTCTGCAGTCTCTGGAATCTTGCCGCCATGGAGATACTTGAACCAAAGCTTAGCGTGAACTTTCTCGTTGCCAGAAGTCTCGGTGAAAATGTTGGAAATCTGCTGATAACCATCTTTTGCAGCCTGGGAAGCATAGTAGCTGTACTTGTTGGTAGCCTGGGACTCACCAGCAAAAGCTGCCTCGAGGTTCTTCTTTGTCTGAGAATTCTCAAAATCTACTGCCATTTTTTCTCCTCTCCCGCGCTAACGAGTGGCACGTTAACGCATGTCAAAGCGCTTGTGAGCGCGATGTTAAGCGCCTGGGTAGCGCCGTGTTACCTGTGGTGAACAAATGCAAATGATAATTATTAGCACTTATGTTCATATACTGACCCCTTCGTCAGCACTATGAATTATAACCATTTAGGGCAACCAGTATTCATCATTTTTCTGACAAAAGCCTTCCTTCGCAAGTTCTTCAAGTAAGCCTAGGGTAACCTGCTCATCAAGGGTTTCTCGCCCCGCATTGACCTCAATCTGGCAGAGTTCCTGGTGAAGCGTCTCAAACACCGCTCCTCCCTCGTCTTTATGGGCGAGAAGAACGCGCAAGAGCTCGGCTCGCTTCTGCCGATGAGATCCCTCAAAGCGCGACTGCTTGACGTGGCTTTTGGACCTTCGTGAAGGGTTGGGAATGGTTTTTTTCAGGTACGCGCCATAGTCGAGAAGGGCGTAGTACCAGCTACGTGGTGTGAGCTCCACTGTGGCGTCGTTCGCAGTGCTATCGGCGTTCGCAACGTTCGCTGCGCCGTCGGCGTTCGCGGCGGTGTCCACAGCGGTATCAGCGCCCGCTGTGCCGTCGGCGTTCCCGGCGTCCTCAACACTCGCAGGGCACGTTAGCTCTACCAGCGGGACAAGCTCGGAGTCTGGCACGCCCTCTGCCTGCGGATACAGCTCGTGCAGGAAGACCGTACGCACGTTAGTCTCCAGGTAAACACCGTGCAGGTTGAACGCGAACGCACAAATACCCGCTGCAGTTGCGGGACCAATACCTGGAAGCTTTACCAGCTCCTTTGGATCTTGTGGAAAGACTCCGCCGGCCTCAGAAATTGCCTGAGCAGCTCGATGCACGGACAAAGCACGACGGTTGTAGCCTAGGCCCTGCCATTCTTCAAGCACGTCCGAAGGCGCGGCAGCAGCCAGCGCATCGACCGTTGGGAAGCGCTCCAGCCACCTCTGCCAGCGGCCATCTACACGGCTGACCTGCGTCTGCTGAAGCATCACCTCAGAAATCCAGATAGCATACGGGTCATACGTGCGACGCCAAGGCAAATCGCGATACAACTCGCAACCTTTCTTGGCTACGAACTCGACAAATGCACGCAGTTCCGGAGTGAGTTCTGATGCGGGTTCCACTTCGCCACTCATTTTTGTATGTGAGATTTTCTTATCGACCAATATTGAACTCGTAAGGCTTTTTCTCAGCAGAAATAACCTCACCATCAAGCAGGTTATCAAACGTGCCGGCAGTAACCTCAGCCTCAATAGCGGCAGCGGCATTCTGGATAATCTGCTCGTTACGCTGGGCATTCTCGTTCTTTACCAGCTGGAACTCGCCCACCATCTCTGGCATTAGGCCCTCTACAACAACTTGATGCAGAGTCACGGACGCAAAGAAATTACGCAAGGTTTTCTCGGCACTACACCAAAGGGGCCCAAAGTAGCAGGAATTACGGCGAGGGCATGGCTCATTATTAGGACCTGCCCACTCACAGCTAGAAATGAAAACAGGCCCCTGAACTGCCTCGACAATATCAAGAACGCTCACCTCAGTTGGATCAATGGCCAGCATCATGCCACCGTGAGCGCCGCGCGTGCTGACAATTACGCCCGCAATGACCAGGTCATGCTGGATTGAGCGAGCAAAGGAGTATGGAATATCGTTTTCTTCTGCGGCGTCGCGAACAGAAAGAAGCTTCTTTGGGCTTCTCACCAGCGAAGAAAGCATGCGGATTGCATAGTCAGTTTTGCGCGAAATTTCCATTGGTTCTCCAAGTACCCCTCGTGCGTCTACTTGAGGGACTGCTTTTCTCACTTATCTGGCTTGTGACCAGGTCGGCCGTTGTTACAGGTTGGTTCTTGCTATCGGTTCAGGTGCTGCTCTTAGTTCAGTCGTTGCTACCAGTTCAAAATTTTCCAGCCGCGCTTGTTTGCAAGTCTGGCAAGCGTTGGACCAGGACAAACGGCACACGGCGTTTGTGCTGCCGACAAAAGCGTTGCGTCTGAGTAGTGATCGCCGTACGCGTACGCAATCTCCCAGTTGCCCTCGCCAAACCGCTGGTTGCACCACTCGGTTGCCGAGACCAACTTCTGAGCGCCCTCAATCACGGGACCGTCAACCTTACTGGTGTAGTGCCCGTCTGCTCCCACCTGCATCTTTGTGGCGAGAAACGCGTCCACTCCCAGCTTCTGGGCGGCCAATTCCGCGATAGGTTCAAACGTTGCTGAAACCAACAGCACGCAGCAACCTTCTGCCTGCCGACGACGCACCTCTTCCAGCGCCTGAGGGCGATACATCCCCTCAATAACCTCGCGATGAAAATCGTGCATGACAGCATTTGCAAACTCAACGCTATACTGCGTAAGTGCACCAACAACCAGCTCGCGAGCCTCTTCCTGCCTTTGAGGAAGGTGTATCTTGTAGCGGGTTCCCCACCACAGAAGCTTCAACGTACGAGAAATTGAAGACAAGTGACGGCGGAGCAAATACGCAGAGAACAGGAGTCCTGACTGTCCAGAAATGACGGTTCCATCAAAATCAAAAACAGCAATTTTCTTGATCAAATCTGAAGTGTGTTCCGTATTGGAAGATTCTGCGGATATGGAACTTACACTATCGCGTTGCGACAGCGCATCCAAAGTATTCTGATCCCGCACAATCCACCTCACTTTACCTCTGCTTTTAAATGTTTCTGTAGCAGAAGCACTTAGACACATTCTGATGTAAAGATAGCACACAATGCTCTATTTTCTGACTTGGTTTCAATAAATTAAAGATGTAATTTAAATCTTTTATGCTGGACTTTTTTGGTAATGAAAAAGCCCTCCGAAGAGGGCTTGAACATGCAATGGCGGGATATGCGGGGCTCGAACCCGCGACCTCCGACGTGACAGGCCGGCGCTCTAACCAGCTGAGCTAATACCCCGGACGCCTTGTTGCGAATTGAAATAATACAGGGAACTTTTATTCTTGTCTAGCGTTATTTTCAACGAATTTGAAAATTTTCTTGAAAATAACCGCTAGGCGAGAATAACCGCAGTTCAGAAGCGTGAACGCTCACTAGAAATCCACAACTTCCTAACGAGAAATTCTACTGAAGGGCAACGCTGGTGGTGTTTCCTGTGGAATCAGTTACCTTAAGCGTAGTTCCATCAAGCGTAGCTGCAGTGATGGTTCCGTTTCCACCAACAGCCTTGCCGTCCTTATCGGCAATAAGTGTTGGAAGCGAGCCGTCTACCAGAGCACATGCCACAACATCCCAGCCAGAATCGCGATTCTCTGGAACCAAAATGGTGTCGTTAAAAAGAATCAGGCTGGTAGGAGTTCCCTCAACCTCAAACAGAACGCTCTTAGTTCCTGAATCACTGGTGCGAACAACAGCAGTTTTGCCATCGCTTTGCTTCTCCAGGGAGTACTTCATGCCGTGGAAGGTAACCGAGCCGTCAACTGCCTGCTCGTCTTGCTGTTTCTCGTCAGCGTAAGCGGACTGGGTCTGCTTTGGCTGCTGGCTTGCAGATTCACTCTTAGTGCTTGTAGCGCAGCGCACAATAAAGAACAGAGCAGTGAGCGCAACAATAGCCGCGACCACCAGGATGATGACTGATTTTCTATTTGGAGGTTCTGGAGTGTTGTCGGCCTGTCGTGGGCTCTGAGGAATTTGTGCACCTTGACCAGCACGAAGCGTTGAAATGTTCTTCAAGTCAACCGATGAAGCCTCAGGGGTCTTCTCGCCAGATGAACTTGTTCTCATGTGGTTTGCCATGCTTAAACCTCCCGACGCGCTTCAATTGCACGCCCCAATGTTACCTCATCTGCGTACTCAAGGTCTCCGCCTACGGGAAGTCCGCTTGCCAGTCGGGTAACCGTCACGCCAAGCGGATTGATAGTTCTGGAGAGGTACGTTGCGGTTGTTTCTCCCTCAACGTCCGGATTAGTTGCCAGAACTACCTCGGTAACGGTGCCATCGGCCAAGCGGGACAGCAGCTCGCGCACGTGGAGCTGCTCGGGACCAATCTTGTCCATAGGCGAGATTACGCCGCCCAGAACGTGGTAGAGGCCGTGAAACGCACCGGTACGCTCGATTGCCGAGACATCCTTAGGCTCGGAGACCACGCAGATTTTGCTGCGATCTCTGGAAGAGTCCAGGCAGATGTCGCATTCGTCACGCGTTGCATAGTTGAAGCAGATGGGGCAAAAATGCACCTGCTGCTTAAGCTCCAAGATGGCCTGCGCCAAACGGCGAGCCTCCTCGGAATCAACCTCTAGAAGATGGTAGGCTATGCGCTGAGCAGACTTTGGACCAATACCTGGTAGGCGACCCAACTCGTCAAGCAAGCGCTGCAGTGCGCGACCATCATTTGTGGTATCAAACGCCATAGATTAGAACAGTCCTGGGATATTCAGTCCGCCAGTTACTGCGCTCATCTGGGCAGATGCCTGAGACTCAGCGGACTCAAGAGCATCATTTACGGCAGCCAGGATCATGTCCTGCAGCATCTCGATATCCTCAGGATCAATTGACTCAGGATCAATGGTAATGTTGGTCAAGCGCAGGTCGCCGGATGCGGTTACCTTAACAGCGCCGCCACCAGCACTTGCGGTTGCCTGCATAAGGGAAGCCTTCTGCTGAGCCTCCAGCAGTTGCTCCTGCATTTTGCGAGCCTGAGCCATCATCTGATTGCGGTTCATGCCGCCCATGTTAAATCCACCACGTGCCATATGTTCTCCTATCGTCGTATCTATTTTAGACAAGTTGCGCTTTTTGCGCTGGCGCATGAAAGGCCGTGCACCAAAGCGTCATATCGCGAGAAGTACTAGTTATTTGCGGGGTCTGCGGGAGCAGAGGTTCCGACGTCCGAAGGAGCCGCTGCGTCCGAGGGCGATGCTGCGTCCGAAGGAGCACCCGCGTCCGACTTCTTCTCTACCGACAAAGAAACCGCTGGTCCAAATACCTTCTCGAGCATATCCGCCACGTTATTGAGCTCTGGAGGAAGCGCCGAGCGAGCCGCAATGTCCTCTGGTGAGGCTGGCGCTGGAGCTGGCTTTGGAGCCGGAGCTGGCTCGGGTTCAGGCGCTGACGCTGCAGGTTGCGGAGATGGCGCGACTGGAACCGCAGGTGCAGGTGCAAACGCTGGCGCAGGTGCAACTGGAGCTGGAGCAGCATCTTCGGAGTCATCCAAAACCGCAGCTACATCGTCATCGCTGTAAGGCACCTGATCGTAGTCAGGAGCCTCAACTGGAGCTCCGGCAGACGCAGGTTCATCCCAAGGCATTGGATATGACGCCTCGGGTGCTGGTGCTGGCGCTGGAGCTGCAGGTTGCGGAGCTGGAGCTGGAGCTGCAGGTTGCGGAGCTGGAGCTGGAGCTGGTGTAGGCACCTGAACTTGAGCAGGTGCAGGAGCGGGCTGCGCAACTGGCGCAGGAACCGGTGCAGGCGCAGCAGGAGCTGCTGGCACAGGAGCTGGAGCTGGAGCCGCCACCTGAGCTGCGCGTTTTTCTCGCGAGATTGCCGTTGCAGCAAGACTTGACTCGACATATTTGATGCGGCGTGGGCCCATAACCTGGGCAACACACTCTTTTACAAACTCGGAAACTGCTGGCGCGCTGAGCATCCTCATGGCAAACGAGGAACCCTTGGGTAGCGTAACTACCAGCTCAGAGCCATCATCGGATTCGAGTGTTGAGCTAACCAGCAGCGCTGCATGAGCAGCATTCTTGGAGGCGCAGACCTTGCCGACTTCTTTCCACTGTCTGACGAGAAGAGCGTCGGACTGGTCAACTTCTTTTGGCGCAGGCGCTGCCGCTGCTGGTGCTGGAGTCGCAGGTACAGGCGCTGGCGCAGGCTGCGACGTTGGTACAGGCTGCGGCGTTGGTGCAGGTGCGGGAGCAGCAACTGGCGCAGGCTGCGGCGCTGGTACAGGTGCGGGAGTGGGAACCGGTGCGGGCACAGCAACTGGTACAGTCACAGCAACTGGGGCTGGTGCGGGTGCGGGCGCCGAAGCCGGAGCTGGAGCAGCCACGGATGCGGAAACCGGCGCAGCAATCGGAGCTGGCTGTGATACTGGAGCAGGTGCGGGAGCTGCGGGTTTCTCGACAGCTGAAGCTGCAACAACACCGTTTGCCAACTGCTGCTCAAGAACGGCTACCCTATCTGCCAGCGCTTCTAATGAAAGCTCCGTGTTGGGGCGCGCCAGCTTGGT
>JAGZWL010000030.1:0-11215 GCA_018378955.1 Atopobium sp.
CGAGGCTTGCCATCGTCTCCTAAACGATCATAGTCGTACACACGATACGTGACATCTGAGCTCTGCTGCGTTTCTAGAATCAACGTGCCTGTTCTAATAGCGTGCACTGTACCGGGATCAATCCTAAAGAAATCTCCAGCCTTAATGGGCACGTAATTGAGAAGTTGGCTCCACTTTCCCTGTTTAACAAGCTCTGCAAACTCTTCTTTTGAGGAAGCGTTCTGGCCAACAACAATATCGCCATCCTGCTTTGCATCAAGAATGTACCAGCATTCGGACTTACCAAGCGAGCCACTCTCGTGCTCTGCAGCATACTCATCATCTGGGTGAACCTGAACAGAAAGGTCATCTTTTGCATCAAGAATCTTAATAAGAAGTGGGAAGCAATCTCCCTCTGCATTACCAAAGAGCTCTCGATGAGTTGCCCAGAGCTCAGAAAGAGTTTTTCCAGCATATGGACCAGAAGCAACTTCACAGTCTCCATTAGGGTGCGCACTAATTGCCCAGCACTCTCCTACTGAGCCATCGGGAATGTCATAGCCATACTCTTCAGCAAGTCTTCTTCCACCCCAAATTTTATTGTGAAAAAGGGGCTTTAAAAAGATGAGATCGTTATATGACCTACCTGTGTTTTTATCTGAATCTAGCATCGTAGCTCCTTATATTCAGTGCATACATGCTTCTCTCATATCTAACACTCTATAGTCTAGCGGATTCTAATAACCTCAACATTGACTCATTCGGCTGCTATTGATTGGGCTTCTCGCTAACAAAAAAGGCTCAGCCAAAAGCTGAGCCTTTACAGTCAACGAACTAAGCAAAACTTAGAACATAACGTTGAAGGAATCCATGCTGTAGTCAGAACCATAAAGAGCGAGGATGGTACCACGAACAGTTGCGGATGGATCCATCTTTACACCTGGATCAAAGAATGCAAAGCCCTTGGTAGTAGCGTTAGGAGCTGCGTTAACAAACAGGTTCAGCTCATCACTGCCGACAGTGGTGTCAGTAGTCTGAATGAAGATGTTGGTGTCGGTCTTGTTGACAACCTCTACCAGATAGCCGTTGGAGTTCTCAAAGTCAACACCAATGCCGGTAACGGTAACGGTAATCTTATCGGTGTCGATAAGAACCTCAGTCTTATCGCCAGTCTTCTTAACATCATCAACGTACTTCTGAACGTTGGTAATCTGCTCGGAAGTGTTGTGCTTGTCCATCAGAGTTTGATAGAGTTGCTGAGAGTCAGAGTCACCAGCACGAGTATCTGAAGGCTTAGTTGCGGTATTTGCATCAGGTGCAGTCTGCTGCTGTTGCTGCTGTTGCTGCTGACCACCGCCAGTAGTGGTTCCTGGGTCAGCAAGATTTGGAATAAGATTGCAGCCAGCAAGTGCAAGAACGGCAGAAGCGGATGCTGCTACGAGGCCGAGCTTATTGAACTTCATAAAGGTCTCCTTTGGGTGATTTATACCTTGTAAGAGGATAACGGAAATAAGTAGATATTGTCAATTTTTATGCGCAGATGAGCATCTAATGTTCCTCAACTAGAGCTTTAATGCCACCTTGCGTAAACATTACTGCTGAATTTATGTGACCGTCAGCCTCTTCACGAGTCTCATCATTTTTAAGAATATTGACAATGGTGGTCATTTCAGTTTGAGCAAGCCAGGTAATAATAAACTCATCATAGGGTTTAACCTGCGCAACGTTAGGATAAAGAATAGCTCTGATGGTTGCAGAGATAACCTCGGTCAACTCTTCAAAGAAATAGGCAACATGTGGGTTTTCTCGATTATTCACAAGAATCTGCGCCACGTACCTATTGCCGTACAGAAGGTCCAAGAATTTCTCGAGCGTTTCTTTATCACCCAAAGGAGTGTCTTCAAGATTTCTTTCGCCAGAGACCAGCAGATGATCTTTGTAATCCTCAAGAATCTGAATTGCGCCTTCAGTGACAGGAATCAAAACATTCTTAAAGAGGTCCTCTTTGTTATCAAAGAAGAAATAAAGCGCGCCCGTGGTAACGCCTGCATGTACACAAATCTGTCGAAGTGAAGCTTTATCGTATCCCTGTAAAGCAAACTCTTGCTCTGCGGATTTAAGAAGCTTGTGACGTGTGTCACAACTTTCTGTTTGTGGTCGCCTCGACATTGCTGCCGCTCCTTTATAAATGTTTTAAATCCCCTTGTAATAAGGAGATTCCCCCAAATCAATACTACCTTGTTTTAAGAGGAACATATAACAGAAAGTTAACTAACTATGCAGAAATCTATAATCGTTACATAACAACTTTTGTGATATTTACTTAATTCTTTGATATTGATTAGACGAGAAACACGTCAGAGGCATAATAAAACCCTGCTATATTACATAACAGGGTTTTAAGACATACCGTTAACCCAAATTATCCTTACGCTTAATAAATTCTCCGCAGATATATGACTTCCTTAGATACTCGCGATTAAACGGATCTTTGACGGGAACAAAATCCTCTGGAGACTTAGCAAAGTGCATGGCAAAAAGCTCATGGATATGTGGATCAGCCAGCAAATAGCCGCGCGAGCAGTACGCCTGATACATCTGGGCGTCCTCGTTAAATTTGAACGAGCTAAAAGCGCAGTCTGAACAGTGTAGTCCAGCCATCTTGCACATCTCCTACTCTTCAGATAGCCCCATGCAATCTGAACAACGCTGAATCATACGCGTATACAGCAAGTATGGCATTGTAAACAATAAAAATAGTCAAAAATACTTATTCGACGCCAAGAATTTCCGGGAGCGTGTAATCTGAACCGTTCCCCGAGGAAACAACAGGTTGAAGGTATTCTCTATTGTCATTTCCGTCATGCAGAACGGTAGGATTTGGAAGATTAACACCCTCGGCTAAATTCTTCTTCTGCATCTCTGTAAGCTCCACGCCAGCATCAACAAGATCTTTAAGATGCTCAACCCAGAGTTGATCAAGACTTAAGGAGAAAAAGTCAGCGATAACCTTTGCTTTATCAAATGAAGGCCACTTACGGCGCTCGGTGCAAATATAAGAGACATACGCACGTGACCAATGTGAGAATTCGCACAGGTCTACCTGGCGCTTGCCACTTTCTTGTAACAACCTTGCTACTGTCCTACCCAAACCTGGGTCGGTCTTTTTGGTAACACCTGCCTTAGCCATCTCACAGCCCCATCTGCTCAAACGATGTCTGAAAAACATGCGTATGTTTTATGCATAGTCTCGTGCTGTTACCGTATCATACTACACTAAAATATCTTCAGATACAATTTGTTATGTTGTTTTACAAGCGGAAATTTGAAGAAAATTGCATACCTGTTACGTAAATAGATCATGAGTGACTCTACTGTCTGGAATTAATTGGCTATACAAAAGATATGCAAAAATCAATTCCTCTATGCAAAATAATGTATTGGCGATTTTATGCAATAACAAAGAACCTCTACGCCATCTGGCTTTTAAGATTTTGGATGATCCATGCAGCTGGTTTCTGGCACGTATAAAACCACAGGAAAATAGCTTAGTAGCTGTATATTTACTTTTAAATACTTGAAATAATGGGTATATCAGAAGCAGAGCTTCTTGCTCTTAAAGGTTGCCATGAGGCAGGGCGACATGTGTGCGACCACGTTAATAGTCGTCCTGCCTCCATGGCATACGTTGCCTCGCATAACGAGAGATCTGAACAGTCGGGGCCATTCAGTAATGAAATTGAGTGTTGGGGGTACTCAATCTCTCAACGCAACGTGTAAACTATTGATAGCAGAAAAAACTTTTTATATATTCGGGAATTAGAAGAATTTTTAAATTCATATAACACTTCCCGATTTTAGCGTAAAAATAGCGCAAGTGCCACACCAAATCCAAGAAATGGCGCAAAAGGAAATGTATACATAAATATACTATCTGAACTGGTAATTTCTTCTTTATTTCTGTCTTCTCTCTTTAAAAATTTACGCCAAATAAAGAACAGAAAGGAAAACATAACACCTAAAATATTTGCTAAAAATAAAAAGACAAATGTCTCTTTTATTTCAAGATAAAGGCATGTTGAGAGAATTAGTTTAATATCTCCTCCTCCCAGAGAAGACATATGACCTATAAATTTTGTAACTATACCTACGGTAACCAGTACACATATAACAAAGAGCTCACTCCATAATGCATTCATCAGTAACTCAGTGCGCTTTTCATTTGCCACAAGCCAAATAGGCCATAAAAAAGCGAGCAAAATAGGGATTCTATTTGGAATAGTGCGATTTCGCATATCCGATATTGAAGCCCAGATATACATGACAAAAATAACTAACTCTCTCATAGACACCTCCTCAGTCAACCTTAGCAGCATGGACAAGAATCAACTTTCTACACAGGTGCCGTTATTTAACTTATTGATGTAACAAGCTGAACATTCAACGTTCTTCTCGCCGCTCTTGGTTTTAGAGAGCCTTTTTGATCCTTCGAGATTTACTTGCGACAAAAATCGGAAAGCCGTGAATGGTACACTTAGCACTCAGTTTCTAGAAAGGTTTTTCATGCCAAGTTCTTCATATAAATCAAAACAAATGATTGTTATTCGTCGCGATCTTAAGATGCGAAAAGGTAAAATTGCCGCTCAGGCAAGCCATGCATGTGTTGAAGCCACGCTGATGGCACTTGCAAAAGAGCGTCGACTTGATCAGGTTCGTGTTACCGATGATCAGAATTGGGTCTATTTGGACCATGCTGACGAAGATACCTCTGCAATCACTAACTGGTTTGATGCTGGCGTTGCAAAAGTATGTGTCTATGTTGATTCTGAAGAAGCGTTGCTTGAGCTTGCTGTCGAGGGAAAAGCTCGTGGTTTTGTCGTGGCCCTTATTAGGGACGCGGGCTTTACCGAGTTCCATGGAGAACCAACATTTACCTGCCTGGCATTTGAGCCACTGGCTGCAGAAGATATTGATCCGTTAACGGGCGAGCTGCCTTTATACTAGGCGCTCTACCTTTGTACTAGGCAATCTGCCTCTGTACTAGAAAGCTGCCTCTGTACTAGTGAGTTATCTCTGTACTAGCGAGAATACCTACATCAAGAAGGTATGGCTCATAACCTCGTCAAAGATAGTGGTAACTACAAACATACCAATTGAGGCATAAAGGATTGCTGCCTGCCAAGAAAGGTGATTGGTCTCGATTTTTGAAATACGAGGATCAAGCTTTCCTTCTTTAAGGCTGATGGGGTCATCAATATCGCGCGTAAAGCCCATCTGACGGTCCTCGTACTCTTTTCCACTAAAGAGCAGACCAACGCCACAAGCAATAATTCCCAAAGAAGAAATGACGTACATAACACGGCGCACCCAGTCGATGCCCGTAAACATATCCATACCGCTGGTAAAGTACGCAAATGCAAAGATAACAGCGCTCATTCCAGCTGCTGTAAGACAACCATAACCAAATGCACGCAAGGCACTCAGTGCCAGCTCTTTGAACTTCTCGCCACGAGAAGGTGCTTGTGAAAACTTGCTATCCATACACAACTCCTTGGTTGTTTATTTGTTTTCTGTATAGCTTATAGCGTATAGGAAGTCTGCGCTTGATGATACAATTTCTACAGTAAATCTTGGCAGGAGGACGCATGCGTATCGGCTTTGATAACGAGAAGTACATCACTATGCAGGCGGATCGAATCCACCAGCGTATCAGTGAATTTGGCGGCAAGCTCTACCTTGAGTTTGGCGGTAAACTGCTCGACGATAACCACGCTTCTCGCATCCTCCCTGGCTTTGCTCCAGATGCAAAAGCCCAGATGCTTCAGCAGCTTGCTCACGAGGCAGAGGTTGTCTTTGCCATCAACGCAAATGACATTGAAAACGGCAAGCGCAGGAGCGATATTGGCGTTACCTATGCCGATGACGTGCTAAGGCTTATGGACATCTTCCGTGCTCGCGGCCTTGCCATTGGAGGCGTTGTCATTACGCAGTACTCTGGTCAGCCAAAGGCAAAGGCCTATCGTGCGCGTCTAGAAAACATGGGCATTGCCGTGTACCGCCACTACCCCATTGAGGGCTACCCCTCCAATATTGACCTTATCGTCTCGGCGGAGGGCTACGGTAAAAACGAGTACGTAAAGACTACGCATCCTCTGGTAGTTGTAACAGCACCTGGTCCTGGCTCAGGCAAGCTTGCTGTCTGCCTCTCGCAGCTCTACAACGAGAACGCCCGTGGAGTTCGTGCAGGTTATGCAAAGTTTGAGACGTTCCCCGTTTGGAACCTTCCGCTCAAGCACCCCGTAAACGTTGCCTACGAGGCAGCCACGGCAGATTTGGGCGACAACAACATCATCGATCCCTATCACCTTGAGGCTCACGGCAAAGTTACCGTTAACTACAACCGCGACGTTGAGGCTTTTCCTGTGCTCAAGGCCATGATGGAGAAAATCGCAGGTACCAGCCCGTATCAGTCTCCAACCGATATGGGTGTCAATATGGTTGGCAACTGCATTATTGATGATGAGGTTTGCCAGGAAGCTTCCAAGGCAGAAATCGTACGCAGGTGGTTTAGGGCTGCCGAGAAACTCGAGCGTACTGGTATGGGTGAGCGTGAACTCACAAAGATTAATCTTTTGATGAAAGACGTTAACGTTGACCAGAACTTCTCGCCAGCTCATGCAGCTTGTTTACATAAAGCAGAAGAGACAGGAAAGCTTGCGGGCGCCATGGTTATGCCTGACGGCACCATTATTACCGGCAAGACTTCGGAGCTTTTAGGTGCGCCAGCGTCGCTTTTGCTCAACGCCCTCAAATACGTAGTTGGTATTGAGAAGAAGACGTTTATTGTCTCGGATGAGGTTTTAAGGCCCATTTGCACGCTAAAAGAGAATAACTTTAAGCTGGCTCGCACCAGCCTCTGTGCTGACGAGATGCTCATTGCACTCTCTATCAGCTCAATCACCAATCCATTGGCCGGAAAAGCCGTTGATGCCACGCAACTACTCCGTGGATGCGACGCGTATTTCTCGTCAATTATTCCAAGCGACGACGAGTCCATCTATCACAAGCTGGGCATTAACGTGTGTTGCGAGCCAATTTTTGAACAAGGACATTTCTTTCACCAGTGATTTTTAAGAGCTCACATAAAAGCAAGAAAACGAGAAACTCTACGACTCGTTCTAAAACTAAACATACACCTGCTTCTGCAAACGCTTCAAAACGTAAGCAGCGGGCGATGCATACACTTGAGCAAAATTCCCGGAACAATCCTGTTGTTACATGGGGGCTCATTACGCTGGCCATTGTATTTGTGCTGGCATTGTTGCAATCGTGCCAAGGACTTTTCTCCCTCTCTTTTGACAACAATCTGATCATCAAAAACGAGGTCCCCTATGAGTGGGAAAACCTCACCTATGATGCAACAGGACGTGCGCATTATGTGGTGGACGGAGAAGAGCTCACTCGCACGGGCGTTGACGTCTCTTCTCACCAGGGTTTTATTGACTGGGAGGCCGTTGCTGCCGATGACATTCAGTTTGCCATGCTTCGCATTGGCTACCGCGGCTCCACCGAGGGTGGTATTCGCGCGGATGAACTGTTTGAGACCAACCTTAAGGGCGCACAAAGCGCTGGCCTTGACGTGGGTGTGTACTTCTTCTCGCAGGCTATTAACGTGGAAGAGGCTCGTGAAGAGGCCGCTTTTGTCCTGCAGCAACTAAGAGAAGCAGGAGTTACAAAGCTCAATCTTCCTGTTGCGTTTGACCTGGAGCCCTCCCCTGATTACAGCGGCCGCGCCGACAACCTTTCACCCGCAGAAACTAACGCAATTGCGCGCGCGTTTTGCACCACTATTCAAGAAGCGGGATACCGCGTTATTGTATATGGCAACAAAGTTGATTTGAATCGCTTTGACCTGGTCTCGCTTGACGAGCCTATTTGGCTGGCACAATACGTTGATCAACCAGACGTGAACTTTAACTTTTTGATATGGCAATACACTTCAACAGGACAAGTTGACGGTATTACCGGTTCAGTTGATTTGAATTTGGACTTCTCACGCGTCTCTACAAGTAAGAGTCCAAAGTAGAGCTGCCACGCCCGCAGCCGCTAGTCGCGTCCGCAGGAGCTTCCACGCCCGCAGGCGCTAGGTGTGTCCGCAGGCGCTAGGCGCGTCCGCAGGAGCTGCCGCAGCTCAAAAGGCTATCCGACCTTAACAGAGCCAGTCAGGGTAACGGTAGGGTCAAGTGCCTGAGCATGCGCAAAAGCGCCTCCTGGACTGCATGAACTTACCAGCGTAAACACTACCCACAAGATGATGGCTGCAAGCAATACCGCAAGCGCCACACGACCCAGCTTCATGCGAGAAGAACGACGTCTTCTAGCCGCGTATGCTGCCTGAGCTTCATCTCTGGGGTTGAGCGTACCATAGTGATTGCCGTAAGCAGTTCTTGCTCGACCACGTGCACGGGCGGCATCTGCTCGGGCATGGTTAACAGGATTAGTTGGGCGATCTTGCGTCATCCTACGCTGCGCCTGTGCACGGCTTCCAACAGCTGCGTGACGACCTCGTACCTCACGTGGAGAAGTAGAAGATTCCCCATTACGAGAGACAGTAGGTGGAACTTGAGCTGGACGCTTTTTCTTACCAAAACCAAAGAGGTTATTCTCTGCCATCAACAATCCTTGCTAAAAGATTCGTTTACCGAAAAAAAGAATACACCGACTTTGCTTTTCTCGCCTTGAAAAGCATCTATCCCGTTACAATAAAGCGCTATACAGACTGATTTTCTGTAAAGTCTGCACAATTGGAGTTCATGGGGGACGTGTGAAGAAACTTTTACTGATGGCAACAGGAGGAACTATTGCTTCTGTTTCCACTGAATCGGGCTTGGCTCCCTCACTTTCGGGAGAAGAACTTTTAGCCAACGTCCCTCTTGTTCATGACCTCTGCGAATTTGATTTCAAACAAGTCATGAATATCGACAGCACCAATATGCGCCCTCAAAACTGGCTCCAGATCAGAGACGCCATTATTGAGCCGTACGATGCCTACGACGGCTTTATTATCCTTCACGGCACCGATACCATGGCATATACTGCCGCTGCCCTCTCCTACCTCATTCAAAATAGCGAGAAACCCATTGTGCTCACAGGCTCTCAACAGCCAATGGCAAATCCGTTTACCGACGCCAAACTCAACCTCTACCACTCCGTTCTCTACGCGCTCGACGATAGAAGCGCTGGAGTTGTGGTGGTTTTTGGCAACGAGGTTATTGCCGGCACCCGCGCTCATAAACAGCGCACACTGAGCTTCAATGCATTTACGAGCATGAATTATCCACCGCTCGCCCACATCCGTGGCAACAAGATTATTCGTAGTGCGCCAAATGAAGAGCAGGTAGATGGCGGTCTTACAACCTATGAAACGCTCAATACGCGTGTCATAGTGCTTAAACTGACCCCCGAGCTTAATCCATCTATCTTCTACCTTCTGAAGGATGACTACGACGCCATTGTGCTTGAAACCTTTGGTATTGGCGGCATCCCCTCATACGACGGCTCTTTTGAGGAAGCTATCACCGATTGGATTGCATCTGGTCGCACCGTAGTCATTACCACCCAAGTTCCTGAAGAGGGTCTTGACCTGGGTGTATATGAAGTTGGTAGAACCTATCAAGATATGCCCGGCGTTCTCTCTGGAGACGATATGACTACCGAAGCTCTGGTTGCAAAAACTATGTGGATGCTTGGTCAGACCTCCGATCAACGAGAGCAAGAAAAACTGTTCTACCAGGTAATTTGTAACGACAGAATTCCACAGTCCGTGGATACAGAAATTTGCGAGTAGCCGATGAGAGACGCCACATTTAAACCTACCGTGCTCTACCTAATTGCGCTTATCATCTGCGGTTCTAACGGAATCGTTGCAAGCTTTATCAATCTTCCTAGCTACCAAATTGTCTTCTTCCGTATGCTTTTGGGCACGCTCTTTTTGCTCGTGGTTAAGCTTGTGCATAAAGAAGCTTTTACCATTCAAAACTACCCCAAGGACTTCCAGGCGCTCGTTGGATCAGGCATTGCCTTGGGTCTTCAGTGGACCTTTCTTTTTGAGGCGTATCGCCTGGTAGGCGTTGGTATTGCAACGCTTGAGTACTACTGCGGACCCGTTATTGTAATGGCGCTCTCTCCCCTTTTATTTGGCGAGAAACTCACTGCTAAAAAGATATTAGGCTTTCTTGTAGTTGTTATTGGAGCTGCCCTTATTATTGGCTATGGAGTTGGACTGAACCTCTCGCCAGTTGGCCTTCTTCTAGGCGCTCTCTCTGCTGTTCTTTATGCCGTTATGGTTATTTGTAACAGGCAGCTCAAAGGTGTTTCTGGTATTGAAGGCACCAGCATTCAACTGGGCATTGGCTGCGCTATTGTTGCTCTGGTTACTGTTGTATTCCATGGCATTGAGCTGCCTGCAAACCCAGCGTCGGTAAATTGGCTTGCCGTTTTGACCATCGGCCTCTTTAACACAGGCCTTGGATCATTTTTGTATTTCCCACAACTTACCAAGATTCCAGTTCAGCGCGTGGCAGTCTTTGGCTACCTTGAACCACTATCTGCAGTTATTTTCTCGGCACTTATCCTTGGCGAGCCTTTTGGTCTTCTCAAAATAATAGGCACCGCCTGCATCATAGGCGGTGCCATCTTTGCTGAGCTTTCAGGTTCCTCTTCAAACAAATCAGAGGCTATTGAAACTCCACTGTAGCGTATAAGCTACAAACGAGCTGCTGCTCGCAAGCTGCTACTTACATTGGCATAGTTGGTGCAACGTAAACGCGTGCAGCATTCTCGCGGTCAAGGTCATACAGGTTCTTTGGATCTCCACCAAAGATCTCTACTGCCTTGAGAAGATCGGAAGCATTTGCCTCTTCCTCGCCCTGCTCCTTAACGTACCAGTCAAGCAACTGCATAGTGCGGAAATCGTTTGCCTTCTGAGCAACGGCATAGCACTCGTTAATGCTTGCGGTAATGAACTGCTCATGCTCGTATGCTGCCTTGATTGGCTCAACTACCTTGGAGAAGGTAAGGTCAGGCTTTGCGATTGCCTCCATGGTTGGAGTCCAATCGTTATCAAGCAGGTAACGACGAAGAATACGTGCGTGAGCAAGCTCTTCCTGAGACTGGATGACATACCAGTTTGCAAAGCCCTTCAGGCCCTGCTCCTCATAGAAATCTGCAAAGGTTA
>JAGZWL010000031.1:0-11116 GCA_018378955.1 Atopobium sp.
GGGAGATGAACTGGTGGCAGCTTATGAGTACTGCAACCTTCACGGTCTTTGGAAGGCTTCTCTCTAAGACTGGTTGCTTATTCAACAAGCAAGACTAATCTGTGAATAGAAACGGAGCTGCTACCTGCGGCTCCGTTTTTTCTTACTACACCTGTTTGTTTTTGGGTAAAAACAAATTAAGCACTTTATGATAGGAATGGTATGCGCATAGCAGTTGCACAAATGAATACTCAGGCCGGAGACTTCGAGTTTACCGCTCAGACCATGCTGGAATATGCTCAGAGAGCTCAACAGCAAGGTGCTGAGCTAGTCATTTATCCTGCGCCAACTCTTACAGGGCTGCTAAGCGTGCCAGAGGCTGACATAGAAGGACTTTTTGCGGACCTCTCGGAGATTATCAACTCGCTTTCAGAAAAGCTTCCAATTGCGGCCCTTATTCCTGTTGTAACAGAGTTTGATGGAAGTGCAGCGAGCGAGGCCCTTCTCGTTAGAAACGGAGCCGTAACCCCGCTGAAATTGACTGCCCAGATAGCGCACATGAGCGCTCTTGCTCGTTCTGCTAGCTCTGCACAAACATCTGGCGAGAATACCTTTGAGCTCGCAAAATTTGAAGCAGGTGGCCTTACGTTTGGCGTTGCTTTTACCTACGACGATCTTGACGCGTGGCAAGATGTCGACGACTCGTTAGATGCTGTCATTTACCTGCCGTATTTTGGCTTTGCTGTTGATGATTCGTCGTCCGCCATGGGCATGGCGGTGGCAGAAAGCCGCTATCTGGGAGATGTTGAGGAGTTTGATAGTTGGCTTATCGCTGCAAACGCTGTTGGCGCCTATGGTAACCAGGTGTTTTGTGGTTCAAGCTTCTTCTTGTCTCCTTCAGGAGATTTAGTCAAACAAGCAGCGTCTTTCTCAGAAGACATGGTTGTCTGCGATGTTGACCAAGATACTATCGAAAACTTTGATAGAGAAGATACTGCGGGTGTCTATAACAGCGCGCTTACTACCTGGGGCGTATTGGCTACAGGAGTGCGAGACTACACGGTAAAGTCTGGCTTTGACGGCGTGTTTATTGCAGTTGATGGCTCGCTCAATTCTCTTGTTACCGTTGCGCTTGCTTCAGACGCTTTAGGTCCTATGCGCGTCCACGTACTGCTGCTTCCAAACAAAGATTCTCGAGCAACAAGCGCTGCGGAGTTGCTTACCGCAAGACTTCGGGTTAATAAAGTTACTGTGGATAGCACGGTTTTCTCGACATTTACCGATACAAAATTGGTGAGTGCATACGGCTATGCATACGCTGACCAGCACAATTATTTAACGCTTGAGACTGCCGATAAGACCATCCTTGCGCTCAGGGGAACAGAAATCTCTAGTGCTCACTCTCTGTGGCCGCTGGGAGATATGTATCACGCAGATATTGTTGACCTTGCAAGAGTAAGAAATACCTTCTCGCCAGCTATTGACCATGCAGTTCTCGAGAATATCTCTGAGGTTGTAACTGATGGCCTGGAAAATGTTGCACCAACTCCTCAAGAACGCATTGAGTTTGTTGACTACGTACTTACCAGCTATCTTGAGTGGAATAAGAGTATGTCTGCCATTGTGGAAGAAATGGGAAAGGTTGATGAGGTCAAAGCAATTATTTCTATGCTCCACGCTCACCAAAAAGACCGCAGAAACACCACTGAGGTTCTGGAGATGTCTTCAAAGAGCCTTACAAATGCTCAAATTCCACACGCGTCTGTTTGGCAAGATAGAATTAGAGATACAAAGGCTTCCGAATCTGAGCTGGTAGAGTCCCTGCGAAATTCTTTGCGAGAAATTCAAGGAGCTTCTATGCACCTGCCTGAGTTGTCAGTTGACCCAGCAGAGGCTCAAGAGGGCTTTAAGGATATGCTGGAGCTTTTAAAAGAGCTTGCACAAGAATCTGACGCACAAATTGGCATGGTTGACCCCAAAATGTGGAGAGGCCCCTTCTCAGAAAATTAGTTGCATCGTTTGCGCACACTCTGTGATAATATAGAACGAACGTTCTATATTAGGAGGTGCAATGGTAATTCTTGGAATAGACCCTGGTCTTGCTCACACTGGATGGGGAATTGTAGAGACAAGGGGTTCTGAATGCCGTGCACGCGCCTATGGATGCATTACTACAACAGCTGATGAGCCAATAGATATGCGTTTGGGAAGAATCTATAACCAGATTGTTGAGGTTATAGATAAGTTCTCACCAGAAGCTCTTTCTATCGAGAGCATTTACTTTGGACAAAACGTTAAATCAGCTATTCCTACTGCACATGCCCGCGGAGCTGCTATTGTCGCTTGTTCTAAAGCAGGTCTCACGGTTGGAGAATACACTCCAATGCAGATCAAACAGGCTGTTGTTGGTACAGGAGCTGCAGATAAACAGCAGGTTATGTATATGGTTCAAAATATTTTATGCTTGGATCATCAACCTCACCCAGACCATGCAGCTGATGCTTTAGCTGCTGCGGTTTGTCACGCTAATCTTGTAAGAACCACCTCGCTTGGAAAGGGAAGAATACAACTATGATTGTCCAGCTTACGGGCACACTTGTATCCGTTACACCTTCAGTTGCTGTTCTCGACGTCAATGGCGTTGGGTATGAACTTGGCATATCAGCTTCAACAGCTGCTGCGCTTCCACAAGCGGGTGAGGCGGGCGTTACCGTTTTAACTCGTATGGTAGTCAGAGAAGATTCGATGGAACTCTTTGGATTTGCTTCGCGAGAAGAACGTGCGCTGTTTGATCGCTTGCGTGCAATTTCTGGAGTTGGCCCTAAACTGGCTCTTTCTGTGCTTTCTACGTTTACCCCACAGCAACTTGCTGTGATAGTGGCCACTAACGATGGCAATCGTCTTAAGAGCGTCTCTGGTCTTGGTAAGAAGAAGGCAGAGCGCTTAGTAATTGAACTTTCCGATGTATTTGCAAAAGATGCAGAGCTCAAACAGCTTGTTGGCCTTACTTCTCCTGCAGACTTTGCTGCCATTCCAAAACCTGCTGTTACTTCAGTAGAATCAGAGGCTATTGAGGCTCTTCTTGGAATGGGCTTTACTTCTCAGGAAGCAACGCTTGCTCTTGAGGGCTATGAAGAGGCTGGTGCTATTACAATTGAAGCTGCTATTGGATATGCATTAAGGCGTTTGGGAAGTGGTAATTAATGTGGGAAGCAGATGCAGATAACTTATTTGAGTCGTCGTCTACTCCAGCTCCATTTCCTGGACACACTTCTCAGCGTGTAGTTTCTAGTGGACTTCAGGCAGAAGACCTGGAGCAAGATAGAAACTTGCGACCAAAAACTCTTGATGAGTATCTTGGTCAAGAGCGCGTTAAATCAAATCTCCGTGTTCTTATTGAGGCTGCAAAAAGTCGTAATGAGCCGCTTGATCACGTTATTTTTTCTGGCCCTCCAGGCCTTGGTAAAACAACGCTTGCAGGTGTTTTAGCAGGAGAAATGGGCTCAAAGCTTCATACAACCTCTGGCCCTGCAATTGAGCGAGCAGGAGATTTAGCGGCTATCCTCACCAATCTTGAAGAGGGAGATATCCTCTTTGTAGATGAGATTCATAGACTTAATCACCAGGTTGAAGAAATTTTGTATCCAGCAATGGAAGATTTCTTCTTAGATATTGTCATTGGTAAAGGTCCTGCAGCTCGGTCAATCAGGCTTGATATTCCACGTTTCACTCTTGTAGCGGCAACAACCAGAACGGGTCTTTTAACTGGTCCTTTGCGCGATCGTTTTGGTATTTCTTATCGCCTGGATTACTACACTATTCCTGAGCTTCAGACTATTGTCATGCGCTCGGCAAACATTCTTGATGTAGAAGTTGATGAGCAGGGAGCTGCTGAAATTGCGTCTCGATCAAGAGGTACACCGCGTCTGGCAAACCGTCTGCTAAAACGTGTACGAGATTACGCACAAGTTAAAGCTGAAGGTACTATTACCTGGCAGGTGGCCTCAGAAGCACTTTCATTCTTTGAGATTGACGAGCTTGGTCTAGATGTAATGGACGTGCGTGTTTTACGTGCGCTTTGTGAGACGTTTAGAGGTCGTCCGGTTGGTCTCACAACCATTGCAAGCGCAGTCTCAGAGGATCCATCTACACTTGAAGATGTTTATGAGCCATATCTTTTGCAACAAGGGCTTATTATTAGAACACCTCAAGGTAGACAGGCAACGCATGCTGCATTTGATCACTTACGTATTCCTGTTCCTACTAACTAGTAGATTGGAACAAAATGCTTCAACGAGATTACATTTTGGAAGTAATCGATGACTTTACTTCAACGGTCACAGCAGGCTTTGGAAATGCTTTAGAGACTCAATCTGAAGAGTCACTCGATGGGGTAGAGGCAGCTGTTGCAGAGCTCATTGATTTGAGCCCAGAGACTGCTCTTGCGCTTTCGCCAGACTCTCTTGTAACTATGATGCTGCTTTCAGGTGTAGCTGATTCAGTTGCAGAGTATGTGGTGTATGCCCTCGATAGGCTCTCTCACGTTTATGAGCAACTAGGAGACGGGGATAAGGCTGGTCTCAGAAGACAGCAGGCAGTAGCGGTTGCACAGTCCTTCTCGGTAGATTTAAGTGCCACACCCGAGCAATTTAAGGATTTTGAAGCAAAGCACTTTGCATAAGCATGCACTATAAGAAAACAAATAAACCCCAGCTCAATATGAGTTGGGGTTTATTGCTATAGAGCTTCATGTTTAGTTGGATTACCAAATGACAATCTTGGTTCCATAAGGAATGTTGTCATAAACCCACTTAGCATTTTCTGTTGCAAGACGTACGCAACCGTGGGAACCGTTGTATCCAAGCCTACCATCACGGACGGTATAACCGTCGGAGTTATAGAGAATGGAGTGAATAAGATACTCACCAGAAATGGTCGTGTAATACCAGCATCTAAAGCCAGAGCCAAAGTAGAGACCCTTGTTACCTACGGTAAATTGACCATGAGGGGTCCACATGCCTGGTGCTCCTGTAGTGCACTGCCATTCGTACCAAACAACCCAGTTGCCGTGTGAACCCCTGTATACAGCAAAGCGATTGCCAGTAGTATCAATCTGAATGAGCCAGTTAGTAGCACTGTAATAGTTCTGTGCATAACGATACATATCAGGGTAGTAGCAAGGTTGCTCCTCCATGGCGCCATCAGCCGCTGACCAATACAGTTTTCCACCCCAGGTTACATAACCAGTTTGCATGGAACCATTATTACTGAGATAGTAGTCCTTGCCGTTATCTTTAATCCATCCGGTTTTCATCTTGCCGTCAGAATCAAGGAAGTACCAACTGCCCTTTGAATTAATCCAACCAGTTTGTTTTTCTCCGTTGGAATTAAAATAGTACCAAGTTCCATGAATATTAAGCCATCCATCTGCTGGTGCACCATTAGAAAGATAGTAAAAATCTTTACTATTTTCTTTTATCCATCCCGTCTTAATTTTATGGTCGGAGCCAACGTTTACAGTCAAGCCAGGAAGATGTACCGTTCCTGTTGGCTGTGAACCGTCATCTGTAGAGAAGACTCCTTCGGGAGAAATGAATCCAGTCAGTACTCCGTCTGGACCTGCCCAACGTTTTACGCCATTTGAAAGAGTAACCCATTCATTTTTTGCTAGACCATAGCTTTTATCAAAGTAGTAGTTCTTTCCATCAATTGAATGCTCTCCAACGTATGCGGCATGGTCAATTGAAGATGGATTAAAGTACCATGTTTTATTGCCAGGAGTAGTAAACCATCCAGAGACAAGCGCGCCGCTAGATTGAGCCCAGGACAAATTTCCGTCTGGTAGGGACACCCAATTACTTGAAGTCATACCAGCATTTTCATCAACGTAATATGAACCGCTAGGAAGTTGGAAAAGTCCAGTTTTCATGCGATGAATTGAGTCTTCTGAATCAAAGTAAAACCATTTACCATTTGGGAAATGTTTCCAACCTGAATAGAATGAGCCATAAGAATCTACCCAAGACCATGAACCATCATCATTGTGAATCCAACTATTTCTAAGGATTCCATAGTTTTCATCGAAATGATAATATGTGCCGTCAATTTCGACGTTGCCAATAAGCGCTGGATGCTGTGGAACAGATGGATCAAAGTACCAAGTTCTACCATTTGGTGTGTTAAACCAACCAGAGGCAAGAGCGCCATTTTTTTGAGCCCAAGCCCACTCACGAGTTGGTAGTTGAATCCAACTGTTAGAAATCATACCTGCATATTCATCAATGTAATATGAGGTACCAGAAACCTGAATTGTTCCAATTAACATACGATGACGAGGTTCTTCTGGATCAAAATAGAACCACTTGCCGTTAGGCATATGCTTCCATCCAGAATAGTAAGTACCATCTTCAGTTGCCCATGACCAAGAACTTGCTGAACGATATACCCATCCATTTGTTACAAGTCCGTTTGTTGAATCAAAGTAGTAAAACTTACCATCAATTTCAACTTCACCGAAGATTGCCTTATGCTGCGGGTCAGTTGGATCAAAATACCAAGTTTTTCCATTAGGTGTTGTGTACAAACCCTTGACTGCATTACCAGCAGCGTCTACATAGTGCCAACCAGAATCATCTTTGATCCACTGGCTTGTGACAAGTGTTCCATCTTCTCTGTAATAGTGGAATTGGCCGTTTTCTTGTCTCCATCCAGAAGACTGAGGGGTTGGCGTAGTATTCTCTGTTGGAACAGCGGGTGTCTGGTTTGTTGTTGGAGTTGTTGTTGGCGCTGCAGGTGAGGTAGGCTGAGAGTTTTCAGGTGCTGTAGGAGAAGTATTTTCAGATGTTGCAGTAGTTTCAGTTGTTACAGCAGGAGCACTTACTGCGGACGTATCAGTAGTCTCTGCAAGAGCAGGAGCAGCGTGGAGTCCGCAAAGTAGAGCTGCACTCAACGAAGCAACCGCAATAAGTTTTTGTGTAGAAGGTCTGTAGGAAAAACGCATCTTCTTCTCCATTGTTTTAACTCCAATAAATCCAGGTAATAAAGAGCAGTTCAAACTGATTTAGCGCTTATATGAGGTAAGCACTCCATCTGGTCCAGCCCAGCGTCTTACGCCATCGGAACGGGTAATCCATTGATTGCGAGCAAGACCATATCCAGCATCAAAGTAATAGTCTTTACCATCAATAGTGTGTTCTCCAGTATAAGCAGGATGGCTTGGTTTTGCTGGATCAAAGTACCAAGTCTTGCCATTTGGCGTGGTATACCAACCAGAAGCAAATGCGCCACTTGACTGTGCCCAAGCCCAACCGCCTTCTGGGAGCTGTACCCAATTGTTAGCGGTCATTCCAGCAGACTCATCAATGTAATAGGTTCCACTAGAAGTTTGGATGACACCAACAAGCATACGATGATAAGGGTCTTTTGGATCAAAGTAGAACCACTTGCCATTAGGCATATGCTTCCAACCTGATTGAAGCGCCCCACTCTCTCCAGCCCAAGACCAAGAACCATCAGCTCTATGAACCCATCCATTTTTCAGAAGACCATAGCCTGAATCAAAATAATAAGATTGACCGTTAATTTCAGTCTCACCAATTATTGCAGGATGCTGCGGATCTGATGGATCAAAATACCAAGTTTTGCCATTTGGCGTGGTGTACCAACCAGAAGCAAATGCACCACTCGACTGTGCCCAAGCCCAACCGCCATTAGGGAGCTGTACCCAACTGTTAGCGGTCATTCCATTATTTACGTCAACGTAATAAGTTCCGCTGGAAATAGTGAAGACACCTTTCTTAAGCACAGGGAAGCTGTAAGTAGTGTAGACAAAATCCTTATTAATCATAGGGAATTCTGTTTCACCAAAATAGAACCACTTACCATTTGGCATGTGTTTCCAGCCAGAATAAACAGAGCCTACTGTTTCAATCCAAGCCCATTCACCATCATCACCACCACCGATCCAACCATGGGTAACGAGGCCATTACTGTGATCAAAGAAATAATATTTATCATCAATATCTATTCCGCCCATTACTACTTCATTGGAATGTTTTGGGTCGGCATACCAAGTTTTGCCATCTGGAGTTTTAAACCAGCCAGAGACAGCAGCGCCATCTGGACCAGCCCAGTACCAAGCTTCTACACCGTGGCCCATATTTACCCAAGAATTTCGTAAAAGTCCTGTCGAAGTATCAAAGAAGTACACCTTTCCATCGACCGGAACTGATTTAGCAATAACCGGAGGACCCGACCTAAAATCTCTAGTTAAATACCAGGTTTTACCATCAGGATCAGTAAACCATCCTTCAATAAAACGCCCATCAGCTCCGGCCCAGCTCCAACCTTTATCTGTTTTAACCCAATTGTTTTTTATCAAGCCGTTATCTTTATCTACGTAGTAGTAAACATATTGATTATCAGGCGTTTTTTGGTCAAAATAAATTAATCCGTATCGAGCGTATGGAAAAAAATCTGAATTAAAATACCAGGTTTTACCATCAGGCGTAGTATAGAAACCAGATGCTGCAGCTCCAGTTTCATCTACATAATATTTATCATCGCCATAAGTAATCCACTGACTTTTTAGAATAGTTCCATCGTCAGTATAAAAATATACCTTTCCATCAACTTCTTTCAATTTTGGATAATTGGATTTAGAAGTTGATTCAGGAGCACTTACTGTGGAAGTATCAGTAGTCTCTGCAAGAGCAGGAGCAGCGTGGAGTCCGCAAAGTAGAGCTGCACTCAACGAAGCAACTGCAATAAGCTTTTGCATTGAAGGCCTGCTGGACAAACATGTCTTCTTTTTCATTTGCATATCCTTTTTTGAAGGGATAACTTTCTATATAAATAATAGTTTGATATGTCTGTTATTGTTCCCGTAAATTAATCCTATACAAATTCTCTATCTTCTATGAAAAAATGCTCAACTAATGAGATAAAAAAACGTTTAATAGCAGATATATCCATAAATAAATGCTGGAAAACAGCTTGAATACCTGTGGCTCTTCCGGTAGATGGTGTGAAAATCTCCATGAGTGGTTTCTCGCCACATAAGTTGTTGATTAAGGTTATTATATTCCACGTGGCGAAACGTCACGGTATCGCGCTCCACAGGCGCAGTTTTGCCCTGCGGGGCTAAGAAAGAAAGGCACGAAATGGCTCAGGGTACTGTAAAGTGGTTTAATCCAGACAAGGGTTACGGCTTCATCTCTCGTGAGGATGGCGACGATCTGTTCGTACACTTCTCCGAGATTCAGATGGACGGTTTCAAGACTCTCGACGAGGGCCAGCCTGTTGAGTTTGAGATTACCACCGGCCAGAACGGTAAGCTCCAGGCTTCTAGCGTCCACAAGATCTAGTACTTGCGAACACTACCATCAAAAGGAGACCTTCGGGTCTCCTTTTTTGTTACAGACCTATTTTTACAGTTACAGTAACCAAGAGCTTTAATACCAGTGCTTGATGGTAAGGTCAGCAAGTTCAGAGAGTTTCTCGATATCTTGATGTTCATCATCACAATTAACAGCACAGGTGATAAGACCAACAGAATTTCCTGTCTGAAGCGCTAGTGGGATGTCTTCAAACAGAATTGTTTTCTCGGCTGTAGCATTAAGACGTTTAAGCACCTCAAGATACAGATGAGGTTCATCTTTTGCAGATCCAACATCTGCTGCAAATACCTGAGTATCAAACAGAGTGGATAGATGTAAACGAGGCTCAAGAAGAGCAAGAAGCTCCGGCTCGTTGACAGTTGCCAATGCAGTAGGAATGCCCTTTTCTTTTAGCTTGCTCATAAAATCAACAACACCAGGCCTAAGCTGCACGGAGTTTACAAAGAAACTTTTGCTCAGTTCTTTCCATTCCGCAACGATTTCTGCAGGATCTTCCTTTAGCCCATAGGTAGCAATTGCCCAGTCTGCTCCCCTTTCAAATCCAAGAGGGGAGAGAATCTTGCCAATTTCTGGAGTGTAAGGGATTCCTCGCGACTCAAAAAACTCCTGGTCAACAAGCTTCCAAATATGGTGCGTGTGAGCAATAGTGCCATCAAAATCAAAGATTGCTGCTTCAAAATCTGTTGCAAGAATATCTTCTAGTGTCGAGAAAATCACAGAGTTCCAATCAAGTTGCGGTGAGCTTGTGTTTTTTATTGTTGACATGCCAGTCTAGTGTAAACTTTTAGCAAGTATGAAGAGGAGTAAACCAATACTTTTCGGAGGACCGCATGAAACGCAGCTTATTTAATACTCGCGGTAAATTGCTTGCTGTTTTGTTCTTTGTTGTCGCAGCATTGTTTGCAACAACAGTTCAAAGCGCATATGCAACTACCTACACCACAATGGATGCCCAAGGCAACATTATCCAGAGTGAATCACTAAAAGATGCCGTAGCACTTGCTCGTGCAACTGGCAGACCTATTGCGCTTGATCCAGGTCACAGTGATGGCCTTGAAGGCAGAGATCCAGGTGCTACCTACTTTGGACTCAAAGAGGGAGACCTGGCTTGGGCAACTGCCATGTACGCCAAGAAGTATCTGGAAAAATGGGGTGTACAGGTTGTTGTTGTTCGTGGAGAACACGAGGATCCATCGATCAAGACGCGCGTACAGCGTGCTGTAGATGCAAACGCTTGTGCCATCATCTCGCTTCACTACAATGCCGGCCCTGCATCTGCAACGGGCTCAGAGGTACTTGTTCCTCATAAGGTAAGCTACAACTATGACCTTTATCTCTCCGGTCAAATTTTTGCCGGCAAGGTTAACTATTACCTCAGAAATAAAGTTGGTATTGTTACCCGCGGTGACGGCGCAACAGAACGTGGCTACAACGACCAATACGGAACAGACTATTACGAGAATGGCGATGAGTCCGATTATTACGGTATTGTTCGCTATGCTCGTCAAAAGGGAATTCTTGGCGTAATTATTGAGCATCAATTCATTTCTAATCCAGCACATGCTGCTGAGTTTAAAGACCTTGGTGATAATTCCAAGGTTGACTACATTGGCTGGGCAGATGCATGGGCAATTTGGGAAATGTACAGCTCTGATACTTGGTGGAGCATGAGTAGTGTTTCAGTAGCTCAAAAGGATAGTGACATTACTCTAAAGCCAGTTCTTACTGGCGTAGTTACT
>JAGZWL010000032.1:0-10675 GCA_018378955.1 Atopobium sp.
TCTTCAATGACTCTGTTGCACCATGAAGGTGATACCCGTCTTGCTCAGCAAGATAGATAAGCGCACCATCAGCCTCGACAGTCTCTGAGAGCTCTTCTAACACGCGCTCGATAAGCTGACCCATATCTTCCGAGTCAAGCGTGTCCAAAACAATCTGAAGCGCTCCTGAGAGCCTCTTATTAGCTCGACGAAGGTCCAAGACCATTCGTTCATCATCGTGCATAGGGCTAGCCATGTCACGAAGCTTAGACGCTGTCAGAACAATAGCTTGTGTAGGCGCACCCACATAATCTGCGCGTACGCTTAATACCTGCGACGCGCCATCTTGTGCAGGAGCAGCCACCATGGAGGTGGACCCATCAATCGCAAACGGCAACGACTCTACAAAGAACGGTTTCTGTAAGTTCTCTTGGTTTGCCGGGGTAAACAAAAAGCGAACATCCAGGCCGGCAATGGTGCCGTCTTCCTTAGCAAATAGGCTTTCGGCCTCCTCATTGGCGAGAAGAACCGTGCCCTCCATATTAAAAACGATAACTGCATCGCTGGTCAGGCGCAGCAACTGAGACAGAGTTGCAGCAACGGTTCCGTCGACAACTCCCTCAACACGCCTTACGCTCAGCTTGTTATCTGCCACAGTCACTCCTTACCAGCAAGGAAAAACAAATCACATAGTCTAAGTATACGAAAAAGGCGGACCTCCGAAGAGATCCGCCGAAATTCCGTGGTGTCGGAGGCGGGACTTGAACCCGCACAACCGTTAGTAGGTCACTAGCACCTCAAGCTAGCGCGTCTGCCAATTCCGCCACTCCGACTTGCTTTGCAGCGAGGGATATACTAACACATCTTCAAGCAACTTTACTGAGAAAATTTAAAACTTTTTCTCAAAAGAACTTTGCGAGAAGATCGCCTCGTCCCTTGCTTACTTCTGCCAACCAACAATGGTTGAAGGTACGCTCTGGAAGAGTGATGGACCAAAGTTGGCAAGACCCTTCTTAACAACGTAGCAGTCTGGACCAGTGTAGATAGGAAGATATGCGTAAGTCTGCATCATCTTCTTCTCAGCCTCATTCATGAGCTTCATGCGCTCATCAAAGTCCTTGGTAGAGACAACCTTTGCAAACATCTCATCGGTCTCTGCGGAGCCCTGCTGACCAAAGTTGGATCCAGACTCAGAACCATAGAGCTGGCCACCGTTGTTGTAAGAAGTTGAAGAGCCAACCCAACCAAAGAGGCAGACATCCCAAGAGCCAGAGGTAAGAACATCAGAGAACTCAGAAGATGGGTGAGAATCAAGGGTAAGGTTAATGCCAGCATCCTTGCACATCTTCTGGATTGCAGCAGCACGGTTCTTAACAGTAGTACCGTCACCGAACAGAGTGTAGCTAAAGGTTACCTGCTGACCGTCCTTCTCATAGTAATCGCCGTTAAGCTTGTAGCCTGCATCCTCAAGAGTCTTCTTTGCAGCAGCCTTGCGCTCGTCAACAGACTTAAGGTTCTTGATATCGTCTGGGAGGTTGTTGTCATAGCCAGCTGCCCAGTAAGGCCAAAGCATAGAACCTGGTGCATCCTCTTTCCAGTTAACACCCTGGAAGACGATGGAAACGATAGTTGCAGGGTCAACGACCTGGCAGAATGCCTTACGAACTGCAACATCCTGAAGAGCACCGCGAGTAGAGTTAAGCTCGATAACAGCAATAGACATACCAAGACCACGGCGAATCTGAGCCTTATCACCAAGACCGGAGAAGTTAGAAAGAAGCTCAGCAGAACCTGCGACGGAAGTACCAGTAGTATCAGTCTCTTCGTTCTTGAATGCGTTAATGGAAGCCTGGGTATCCATCTGCTTGTAGACAAGGGTATCAAGCTTAGGAGCGTCACCCCACCACTTTGGATTTGGCTTGAAGGTTACAGCAGAGTCATCGAAAGAATCAACAATATAAGGACCAGAACCAAGCTCGTTGTGTGGCTCATTATTGTAACCATTGTTGAAGAAGTCTGGATCCTGAAGCTTTGGGTGCAGAGCATAGCTCAAGATGCTCTCGATTGGATAGACTGCTTCCTTCATGGTAATAACAGCGGTCTTAGCAGTATCACCCTGCTCAACAGACTCATACTTGTCATAACCATCAGTTGAAGAAACCGCAAACTTTTTATTCTGACCACTCATAGTGATGAATGCGGTCTGAATTGCGGTCCAATCAATAGCGGTACCATCGTTGAAGGTGGCCTGATCAGTGAAGGTCAGGGTAGCAACCTGCTTGCCGTCCTTCTCCTCTACCTTGAATTCCTTGATGTAATCCTTGTTTGGCTCAAACTTATCACCATCAGCATTGTTAAGGAACAGGTCACGAGGGTTGATAAGACCGTGAAGGATGTTCATGTAAGAGGTATTACCAGCAAGTTGGTAGTAATTCCACTGTGGACCAATCTCGTTGATTGGCTGAGTCAGAGTACCGCCATCCTTAACCTCATCACGAGACTTAGGATTGTTGTACGTCTTGCCCTTCTCTGGAAGTGGAAGCTGATCCAGAGGAGTGTTTGCAGGAGAGCCGTCCTGTGGCTCAGTACCTGTGGTGGTAGAGCTGCTCTGAGGATTTGATGGAGCACAACCAGCAAGGCCAAGGCCTGCGGCGGTGATTCCAGTCAGAGCAAAGAACGAACGACGGGAAAAACTGTCAGCCATATGATCACCCATTTCGTTAAAGGCCTACAGATATTCACTTAACTATACGAAATTGCCTGAAAATACTCCATAGCAGAAACATTCCCGTAACAACCTCGTTCACTATTTGTAACAAAGAAAAACCCGCACCTAGTTTTAAGTGCGGGTTTTCAGAAAATTTATTGAATCTTTGTTACTCGTTAGAGATGTGAGTAGCAGGAACCAGCTTACCATCCTGATAAATCATGCGCTCACGGGTACGCTCAATCTTTGGATCAGGAATTGGAATAGCCGAGAGAAGCGCCTTAGTGTAAGGATCTTGTGGGTTAGTAAAGACGTCTTCAGTCTCACCGTACTCAACAATCTTGCCCAGGTGCATAACAGCAACCGTGTCAGAAATATGACGAATAACAGCAAGATCGTGAGCAACAAAGAGATAAGAAATCTTCAACTGAACCTGAAGATCCTCAAGGAGGTTAATAATACCTGCCTGAATGGAAACGTCCAGAGATGCAATTGGCTCGTCCAACAGAAGAATCTTTGGACTTGTTGCAAGAGCACGAGCAATAGCAATACGCTGACGCTGACCACCAGAGAACTGGGATGGGAAGCGGTCAACATAGTCTGGGTTGATACCAACCAGACGCATAAGCTCGCCAATACGAGTATTAATATCCTCTTTGTTCCAACCCTGTGCCTGAAGTGGCTCAGCCAAAACGTCATAGACAGGCATACGTGGGTCCAGAGAACTCATTGGATCCTGGAAGATAACCTGAAGATCTTTACGCAGCTCTCTACGCTGTGCAGCATTCTTAAGCTCAGCAACATCTTTGCCAAGGACCGTAATACGACCATCCTCAGGCTTCAGCAAATCCATAATCTGCATCAGAGTTGTTGATTTACCAGAACCAGACTCACCAACAAGGGCAAGGGTTTCTCCCTCATGGATCTCAAAGCTTGCACGGTCAACTGCAGTCATAGTGCCCTTGCTGCGTCTAATAAAGCCCTTACCCTGAACAGGGAATGTCTTGGTAAGATTCTCAACCTTGAGTACAACAGGACGCTTGTTACGAGGGACATCAACCCACTTTGGAAGGATTGGCTCAAAGTCTGGATACACCTCAGCGTAAGTGAGGTTCTTCTCGCAAATCTCCTGAAGGTGGTGGCAAGATGCCAGGTGGCCCTCAGCAGCATTTGCAGGAAGCAGCACTGGCTCTTTCTTGGAGCATTCCTCGGTAGCCATAGGACAACGTGGGTTAAAAGGACAACCAGTTGGAATGGCAGCAAGTGATGGTGGATTGCCCTTAATAGGAACAAGCCTGTGCTCTGCCTGAAGGTGAGGTTTTGGAACAGCACCCAGAAGACCCATGGTATAAGGATGGCGAGGCTCAGCAAAAAGCGTATCAACACTTGCACGCTCTACGCCACGGCCTGCATACATGACCATAATGTCATCAGCAGTACCTGCAACAACACCAAGGTCGTGGGTAATCAGAACAACTGCTGCACCAGTCTCTTTCTGTGCAACCTTCAAGACGTCAAGAATCTGAGCCTGAATAGTTACATCAAGAGCGGTGGTTGGCTCGTCTGCAATGATGATGTCAGGATTGTTTGCAATAGCAATTGCAATAACAACACGCTGACGCATACCACCAGAGAACTCATGTGGGAAAGAATCCAGACGATTCTCTGGGTCAGTAATACCAACAATGGAGAGAAGCTCAATACAACGCTTACGAACGTCTGACCTGCTCATATGAGGATTGTGGGTAAGCAGAGCCTCTGCAAGCTGATCTCCAATAGAGAACATTGGGGTCAAAGCAGACAGTGGATCCTGGAAAATCATAGAAATCTTAGTACCACGAAGCTCTGACATCTCTTCGTCGGTCTTACCAATGAGCTCCTCATTACCAAGCTTAATAGAGCCGGTAACGTGAGCGTTGTCATCAAGAAGACCAATAAGAGACAGAGCAGTTACTGATTTACCAGAACCAGACTCGCCTACGATACCAAGAGTACGGCCGCCCCAAAGGTCAAAGTTAACACCGCGAACTGCGTCTACACGACCAGCCTCAGTATTAAAGGAAACCTTAAGGTTACGAACAGAAAGAACTGGATCTCCTGTTGGAGCACCCTTTGGACCGTTTGATTCAAGCAGCTCGTAGCGAAGGACATCGTCCATCTCTACACTTCCCTGCTTTGTTGAAGTAGTAGTAGTGTCAGACATTATGCACGCTCCGTAGTTTCTTCAGAAACGATGCTACCCTCAAGATCGCCAAGCTGAGCGTCATCCTTGGAAGAATCCTCTTCCTGATCTTTGACGCTACCAGCAGCGCGTGAATAAGGGTCAAAGGCATCGCGAAGGCCATCGCCGATGAGCTGCAGGCCAACACAAACAACAATCAGAAATGCCGATGGAATCAGAATCATCCATGGAGTAGTAAGCATTGCAGAAGAACCAGCACTCAGAAGGTAACCAAGAGAAGTATCTGGTGCTTTGATACCAAGACCCAAGAAGCTGAATGCAGTCTCAGAGTTAACGCCGCCAATAACAGCCAAGACCAAGTCAATAATAAGAATTGAACCAAGGTTTGGAATAAGGTGACGAACAATGATGGTAAATGGTGGAACACCCATATACTTAGCAGCCTTGACGTAATCTCTCTCACGCAAAGACAGAGCCATGGTGCGGATAGTACGCGCGCGGCCAATCCAACCAAAAGCAGTCAGACCAAAGATAAGCATGAGCCAACCAGACTCACCACCTGCTGCACGAACAATCATAGCAACCAGCAAGAAGCTAGGAATGACCATGAGCATATCAAGAAGCCACATACCAATCTTCTCTGGAATGCCACGGACATAGGCAATGGCAGTACCAATAATTGCAGAGATGATAGTAGTCAAGATTGCGTAGCTAATACCAATGGTCAACGAACGACCAAGGCCGTGGACAACGCAGGCATACAGGTCAATGCCAGCACCATCAGTACCAAACCAATGCTTTGCATTAGGAGCCATGTTAATTGCAGTAAAGTCAGCATCTGTGTAATTAAACGGAGTGGCATATGGTCCAAAAACTGCAATGAGAACCATAATTCCAAGAATAATCAAACCGATTACTGCAGAACGCTGGCGGAAGAAACGCCTTGCAATTAGGCCAGCATAGCTAATTCTTTTAACTTCTTTATTGTCAGACTTAGCATCTGCCTGAAGCTCACGCTCAGCGTTAGTAAGACCTGCATCAATGGAGACGTTTTTCTCGTCCTTGTTCTGAAGCTCTTCTTTAGACATGTCCGCCTCCTTAGCTCATCTTAATTCGTGGATCAAGAGCAGCAGCAAAGAGGTCAGCCAGAAGAGCGCCAACAAGAGTCATTGCGCCAGAGAATGCTGCAACTGCAACTGCACCGTGAATATTGTTGTTGTTAATACAGTTAATGAAGTACTCACCAAGACCGTGAATTGCAAAGACCTTCTCGGTCATAACAGCACCTGTGAAGATACCTGCAAGAGAGAAAGCAACTGAAACAGCGGTTGGAATCAAAGAAACGCGAAGAGCGTGCTTACGAATTGCCTTCTTACGAGTAAGTCCCTTTGCGCGAGCAGTACGGACATAGTCTGCGTGCATCTCGTCAAGCAGGTACGTACGCTGAGAGAGGTGGTAACCAACGGAGCTTACGATAGTAAGAACAATGGTTGGAAGAATAATGTGCTGGAGGAAGTCAATGAGCCAAGTGAAGAAGTTTCCGGTATCTCCACTGGAAAGATCGGTAACGTAGAAAATACGAGAACCGGCACGTGCGTTAATCTCGATTGCTGCAAAAACAATCAAGATTGCCATAACAACGGTTGGAATAACCAGCAAAACCGAAGCAACACCACTTAAGAAGCGGTCCTGCCACTGATACTGACGTTGGGCGGTATAAACGCCCAGGCTAACACCAATAACAACTGACAAAATAGTTGCTGGAGTCATAAGCTCAATAGAAGCCATAAACTTAGAGCTCATCTCACGGTTAACGTTATCGCCTGTTGGAGTCATACCAAGATCAAACTTGGTAAATAGATTGGTAACCCAAACCTGATAACGTTCAATAACTGGAGTCTTATCATTCAGATTAGTCCTATACAGGTTTTCCTCAATAGACTCCTGTGGAGGACGTGGAGTACGCTGCTCAAAGTTGGAGCGTGGGTTCATAAATGATGATGCGAGGAAGAATGTGAGCGAAGTTGCAACAAAAATCATCACAATGTAGCTCAAAATCCTCTTTGTAACGTACCAAACAAACCGTGCCATTGACTCTCCTCACCGCCTTGCGCTTATCCACCCGATAAGCGAGGTTTTCTCGGTATGGCAACCTAGCATTCCTACAACAAACATGCCGTGAATACACAGCAAAGTGCAATTTTACCATGGATAAGCTGCTTAACCCAAAAAATATCTCTTAGATAAGCAAGATTATGCATACCAATCCCAGTAAAACGTATCCACATATAATGACTGTTAAAGTCCAGCGTGCAGGTCACAATCAAATTTGTTTACATATGAGAAACGTTATTGAAAATTCTGTTAAGAAGTAACAGACAACTTCTATCTGCCGCACACAGCTTTTTTTGCTGGTATTCCTAACAGCAAATTTTCACATGCTCCGCAGGCTACGAATAAAAAATGCCGAGAAACTCGGGTTTCTCGGCAGATGATTCAAATATGCAAGCGACTGCTTAGCCAATAGCACCAACAGGGAACGTCAAAGCCATCACAATAGCGCAAACCATAAAGATGGTTGTAGTGATGACGGTAAGGCGATCAAGGTTCTTCTCCATAATGCCTGAACCAGCGCTTGCGTTATACATAGATGCAGCAATCATGTCAGAAACGCCGGTGCCCTTTCCGGAGTGTGCTAAAACAAGCAGCACCGTCAAAATGCCAGAAAGTACAAACAGCACTAAAAGAATTGTATTCAGAACGCCCACGAGGTTCCCCCTCTTGCTGGCGAGAAAATCCAGCCCTAGTTATTTTCACGTACAAGAGAAAAGAATAGCACACGCCACTCCCCTTTGGGAATGACGTGTGCCAAGTTGCAAAACAAACAAGAACTTAACAAATGAGCCAAGTGCCTCACCGGTGGTAAGGAACTTTGTCAGAGTTTAGTTCATTGCGCTCTTTACCATTGCAACGAAGGAATCAGCCTTGAGCGATGCGCCGCCAACAAGTGCGCCGTCAACGTCCTCTTTCTCGAGGAAGCCACCAACGTTCTCTGGCTTTGCAGAGCCACCGTAAAGAATACGAATACCGTCTGCAATTTCTGCACCAAAGATCTCCACCAAGGTCTTGCGAATTGCACCGCAAACTTCCTGAGCGTCATCAGCAGTTGCAGTCATACCAGTACCAATTGCCCAGATTGGCTCGTAAGCAATAACGTACTTGGAAGGATCAGTAATCTCTAGACCCTTGGTATCTGCCTTAATCTGGTCAACAACAAACTGAACGTGAGTACCAGCATTGCGAACCTCAAGGGATTCACCGCAGCAAGAAATAGGAACGATGCCATGAGCCATCAAAGCCTTTGCCTTGCGGTTAATGTCCTCATCGGTCTCACCAAAGTAGCCACGACGCTCAGAGTGACCAATGATGCAGTGGGTTGCACCAACAGAGGTCAGCATTGCTGGAGAGGTCTCGCCAGTAAAGGCGCCAGACTCCTCCCAGTACACATTCTGTGCAGAGAGAGCAACAGAAGAGTTAGCCTGAGAAAGAACCTCGGAGACGCCCTTAAGGTCTACAAGAGGTGGAGCAATAACAACGTCAACGTTTCCAGTACCAGAAGCAAGCTGATCGACAATTCCCTGAGCAAGCTCAATACCCTCAGCGAAAGTCTCATTCATCTTCCAGTTACCTGCGATCATACGATTACGCATCGAGAAGCGCCTCCACTCCTGGAAGAGCCTTACCCTCAACAAGCTCCATGGAAGCGCCGCCACCAGTGGAAATCCAGCTCATCTTGTCAGCAAGGTGGAACTTGTTAACTGCTGCGACGGAATCGCCGCCGCCGATGATAGAGGTGCAATCAGCATCTGCAACAGCACGAGCAATAGCCTCGGTGCCCTTTGCAAACTGGTCAAACTCAAAGACGCCCATAGGACCATTCCAGAAGACGGTCTTTGCGCCCTTGATTGCCTCAGTGTAAAGCTCAACAGTCTTAGGACCAATGTCCATACCCATGCGGTCTGCAGGAATCTGGTCAGAAGGAACTACCTCACCAACAGCGTCCTCACCAAAGTGATCGGTAACAACGTTGTCAACAGGAAGCAGAATCTTAACGCCCTTCTCCTCTGCCTTCTTGAGCATCTCGCCTGCGCGCTCAATCCAGTCTGGCTCCTGAAGAGAAGTACCAACGGTATAACCCTTAGCCAGGAAGAAGGTGTATGCCATACCGCCGCCGATGATAAGGGTATCAGCGGAGTCGATAAGGTGATCAAGAACACCAATCTTAGAAGAAACCTTGGAGCCACCAACGATAGCTACAAGTGGGCGCTCTGGGTTAGAGAAGATAGAGGTAAGAGTGTCAACCTCTTTCTCAAGCAGGAAGCCAGCGTATGCAGGAAGGAAAGCTGCTGGTCCAACAACAGAACCCTGTGCACGGTGAGCGGTACCAAAGGCGTCAAGAACAAAGACGTCACCATAAGATGCAAGGGTCTTTGCAATCTCTGGATCGTTCTTCTTCTCACGCTTGTCAAAACGGACGTTCTCAAGAACAAGAACCTCGCCGTCCTTGAGTGCGTCTACAGCCTCACGGGCCTTCTCGCCATAGGTGTCCTCAACAAACTTAACCTCGTGGCCAAGAAGCTCAGCAAGCTTCTCTGCAGCTGGGCGCAGGGAAAGCTCTGGCTGGAAGCCGGTGCCATCTGGACGACCAAGGTGGCTCATCAGGATGACCTTTGCGTTGTGGTCGAGAAGATACTGGATGGTTGGAAGTGCAGCGCGAACGCGGGTGTCGTCAGTAACAACGCCGTCCTTTAGAGGCACGTTGAAGTCAACGCGCATCAAAACGCGCTTGCCATCAACATCTGCATCGCGGACAGTCTTCTTTGTAAAAGCCATGTCACTCCTTTAAATACGTTTCCAACAAAAGAAGGCGCGATCGCGGCAGATGCTGCGACCGCGCCTAAGGCGTCTATGTAACTAGAACTTAAGCAACGAACTTCTCGAAATACTTGATGGTGCGGACCATCTGAGAAGTGTAGGAGTTCTCGTTGTCATACCAAGAGGTGACCTGAACAAGAGTGGTGCCATCGCCAAGGTCAGAGCACATGGTCTGAGTTGCGTCGAAGATGGAGCCGTGGGTCTCACCGACGATGTCGCGGGAAACGATGTCATCCTCGTTGTAACCAAAGGTCTCTGGGATGGTCTCTGCATATGCCTTCATTGCAGCATTGACCTCGTCAACGGTGACCTTCTTGTCAACAACAGCATAGAGGTTGGTGAGGGAGCCAGTTGGCGTAGGAACGCGCTGAGCAGCACCAATGAGCTTACCGTTGAGCTCAGGAAGAACAAGGCCAATAGCCTTAGCAGCACCGGTGGAGTTAGGAACGATGTTCTCTGCACCAGCACGGGAACGACGGAAGTTACCCTTGCGCTGTGGGCCGTCGAGGATCATCTGGTCACCAGTGTAAGCGTGAATGGTGGTCATGATACCGGACTTGATAGTTGCGAAGTCGTTGAGACCCTTTGCCATAGGAGCAAGGCAGTTGGTGGTGCAGGAAGCTGCGGAGATGATGTTGTCATCTGCAGTGAGGGTCTCATGGTTAACGTTGAAGACAACAGTTGGGAGGTCATTGCCTGCAGGAGCAGAAATGACAACCTTCTTAGCACCAGCGTTGATGTGAGCCTGTGCCTTGTCCTTAGAAGTGTAGAAACCGGTGCACTCAAGAACAACGTCAACGATGAGATCGCCCCAAGGCAGGTTGTTAGCGTCTGCCTCCTTGTAAATAACAATCTCGTGACCGTCAACGATG
>JAGZWL010000033.1:0-10570 GCA_018378955.1 Atopobium sp.
TGAAAAGCGGCTGACATACCCGCAGCAGCGCCACAGGTTACCAGAAGACGTTCTTCTCCCCTTTTGCGTTTAAGGAATTTTGAGACCGCTTTACCAGAAACAGCGCCTAACTGGACTGCTGGGCCTTCTCGTCCCATAGAAAGGCCACCAAAGGCAACTAGAACGCCCTGGATAAACTTAACAGGAAGAACTCGATACCAAGGCATATCGGCAGATCCCATGACCTCAGCGTTGGTCTGAGGGATTCCAGAGCCAGCGGTGTAGGGTTCAAACTTCATGAGTAGACAAACGGCCGCCATAAGAATAATCAGAACACCAAACCAGAGAGCCATATACGGCCAATTACCTGCGATTGATTGAGTAATGGAGCGCATTTGAGCTTCTGCAAAAGAAAGACAAAGGCGATACAGTGTGACTACGCCACCACCCAGAAGGCCAACAAGCAGGCCTTCTCCAATAAGGGCTACCTGAAATCTACGAGAAAAGTGACGCTCAATAATGTTTGTTTTATGTTTGAGATGAAACGCCACAATCTCCCCTAGCAGTCTATGGCTAATAAAAAAGCACGTAAAGCGTACTTGGATATTGTACGACTTTACGTGCGTGAGTTAAAACTTTGTACAGAAATTGTACGTAGCGAGTGCACCTGGTGTCCCTGGCTATTGATTAGCCGGAGAATGGTCCTCCACCATAGCAAGCATAAACAGGACCCTCGATAACACCGACAGACTCGTTAGCTGCGTGAATCATGCGGCCACCGCCGATGTAGATTCCGACGTGCTCATAGCCTGCGCGGGTAAAGACAATATCGCCATAGTTGAGCTCGTCTAGGGAATCATGCCAGTTACCAGCAGCGCGAATAGCACGGCCAATGGTTCCTGCGGTACCTGCACGGTAGCCGAGGAAGCAGTAATAAATCAGGCCGCCGCAGTCAAAGCCTGTAGCAGGGGAAGCTCCTCCCCAAACGTATGGGTAGCCAATGCAAGCATAAGCTGTAGCAACGCCACCGCCTGCAGCTGGGTAGCCACCGCCACCGCCGGAGTATGATGACCCACCACCAGAATTAGAGCTGCTACTGGAGCTGCTAGAGCTGCTGGAGCTAGAAGAGCTAGAGGAGCTTGAACTTGAAGAGCTGGAGCTGGAATCGTTAGAGGAGCTGTCGTTAGACTCAGAGCTGTTAGAAGGAGTCTCACGAGTAACAGTCTCAATTGCATAAGCAACGTTGTTGTTAGCTGATGCAGCCTCTTGAGCAGCAAGCTGAGCTTTTACCTCTGCATCAAGGGAATCATAGTAAGCCTTAGCCTCTGCAACCTGGCTCTGAAGGCCATCTGCGGTGGTCTTCATCTCAGCGACCTGAGCCTGAAGGTTCTCCTGCTCAGCCTGAAGCTCAAGCTGCTGAGCCTGAAGCTGGTCACCAAGAGCCTTGACGGTATTGATGGAGTCAGCCTCCTGCTTGCTGGTGCGGTCCATATAGTAGACGCGGCTGACAAAGTCCTCTGGGCTAGATGCTCCAAGGAGGAAGTCCAAAGTCTCCTGTGGGCCTGCCTTATAAGCACTCTTCATTGCTGCAGAAAGGACAAGACGCTGCTTATTGAGCTGGTCTGTAGTTTCTGCAATCTGCTCCTGAACCTCACCAATCTTGTTGTTGGTGGCGTCAAGTGCATAGGTTTTCTCGTTAAGGTTATCCATGGCCTCTGCAAGAGCTGCACCAAGAGAGTCTAGCTGGGCAGATGCGGCCTCAAGATCGCTTTGTGGGTCTGCGAATAGCTTGGCTGGGGTAAGCAGCGTAGTAGCTACACCAAGACCTGCAAATAAGAGAGCGTCTCGTCTTGTGAAAGATCGGCGCTGTGACATATAAGCTCCTTCCGCAAAGCACGAAATCAATTGGGCAACGTGTTGCTTTGCTTTGCCATCTAGGATAGCTCATTTGATAAAAAATCAAAGTCAACTCGCCGATTTCTTAGCGAGAAACCCGTGTAAACAGGAAGCTACCCTATCGAGTATTTGAATAGTTTACCCCGAAAATGACATTTAATACAAATTCAAAAGACTATTTGTGCAGTTATATAGAATGGAGCGGGCAAATATCATTGCATAAATTTATCTTTGACCTGCAATTATGGAGAAATTCTATGTATTGCAAACAAGTTTACTGTGATTAACAAAATGCTTATGTAAATAAGACAAATGGCCGACAAGCACGTAGTCTTGCCAGCCATAATAGTCAGGTTAAAGTAAGTCTGATGTAAGTGATTTAGCTTATTGAACCTTAATAAGGGTGTAGACCTCTTGGTCAAAGCACTTACCAATAATCTCCCTTGGGTGCAGATAGCAAAGCTCAAGCGCAAATGCAAAGCCAGCTACTTTTGCACCGGCCTTCTCGGCAAGTTGAGCACAAGCAACGCAGGTGCCGCCAGTAGCAACCAGGTCATCAGCAATAAGAACAACGTCGTCTGGGGTAAGAGCATCGGTGTGAATCTGAAGCTCGCTGGTACCGTACTCCAGGTCATAAGCCTGTGCGTAGACCTCACGAGGCAGCTTGCCTGGCTTACGAGCAGGAACAAAGCCTGCGCCCAGTTTGTAGGCTACAGGGGTTCCAACAAGAAAACCACGAGCCTCAGCACCAATAACCTTGGTGATTCCTGCATCAGCAAAGTGCTCTGCAATGTCATCAACAACTGCGTGGAAGCACTCAGGATCTTTAAAAAGTGGAGTTACATCTTTAAAGATAACGCCTGGCTCTGGATAATCAGGAATGCTAATGATATGACTCTCATAATCATACGTAGACACAATGTCCTCACATTCAAATCAAAATCAATGAATAGTTATATATACCTAGATTACTCGTCTAGATGCATATCCTTAAAAGATTCACGAACTAATTTAGTGATAAGTTCATTTCTGACCGCATTGGTAAGGCCTAACATGCGGGTCAAAGCGGCCATAAACTTCTGGCGAGTCTCGTCAGTATGGTCAACTTCAACTCCCCCACCTTTTTTAGCGTATACGACAAGTGACTTTGCAAACATACTAGACTCTCGGTTTGCAGCCATAACGTATTGACGCAGGTTTTTGGGCTCAAAACCAAAGTGGCGAAGCTCGCTACAAAGACGGATGAGCGTAAGGTCCTTGCCGTCCACAAGATCTCTACCATGAGGAGAGCGCTTTAAGGTAATAACGCCTGCCTCGGAAAGCTGGCGTACAAAGCCTACAGAACATCCCACAATCTCTGGAATGCGATCAATGGCGTGATATTTCTGAACAACCTCAGGATCATCTACAGGTACCACAATGGCATCAGCGTGCGTTGCACCAAGAATTGCTTGAGACACTTGCTTTCCATCAAGCTGTGGTTGAGCCTGGCGAGAAGAACTTTGAGCTTCAGGTGTAGTCTGAGCATCGGATACGCTAGCCTCGTCAGTCTGACTCTGGACCTGTTGTTCAGCTTCAGGGTTTTTGTCTTGCCTATCAAGCTCTTCTCTAATAACTGAGAGCGGCATAAAACGGCTTTTCTGCAGATACAGAATAGTCTCAAGTCGCTTAACATCTTTTTGGGAATACAGACGATAACCACCAGCAGTTCTGGTAGGAGTAAGTAAGCCCTCATCCTGCAGATATCTAACTTTAGAAACACTCAAGTCAGGATAGAGAGTCTGTAATTTCTTGACTACTTTACCAATGGTAAGAAAGCCTGAATCAGCCATAAAGCTATCCTTTAAACTTAAGCTGAAACTCTACTGGTGTGGAAGACCATGCGGAAGGTACCAATCTGAATGGTTGAGCCATCACGCAGGGTAGCTTTGTTAATGATGGCGCCATCAACCCAGGTACCGTTGAGAGAATCAAGGTCCTCAATAGTTGCGTAACCAAGCGCAAGATTTGAAAGGTCAATAGTGGCATGATTTCTAGAGACTGTCATGTCATTTAAGAAAACACTGCTCTTTGGGTCTCTACCAAGAGAAATTTGTGGAAGATTGAGCTCAAAAGTTTGACCAGTCTGTGGTCCCTTAACAATAGTAAGGACAGGATGAGCTGGCTTTTGTTGAGCCATAAGGTCTGGAACCGTAGCGTCAGCTGATGGCATGCGGAAAATCTCTGTTGAGTCTGGTGACTGCTGTTTGATGTCGTCAGTTGACATGGTTTCTCCTTAATTTGGTTACATCATAATAATAACGCTTAACGACACGCAATGCAGTCCATTTCGATGAGCGCACCAAGTGGCAACGCAGAAACTTCAACAACTGCTCGACCAGGTGCAGGAAGAACAAAGTACTGCCTATAAATCTCATTTACCTTAGGCAAATCGTTGATATCAGCAAGGTAGATAGTTGTCTGAGCTACATCAGAAAGCGTGCAGCCTGCCTCTGCCAGAATTGACTGAGCAAGATGGATGACACGGGTAGTTTGCTCTTCAATTCCACCGTCAATAAGCTTCTTTGGGTCTTCTGCAGAAACCGCAATTTGCCCAGTTACAAAGACCAATCTTCCCGCGGTAGTACCCTGCGAGTATGGTCCCATAGGAGCTGGAACACCTACTGCATTGATTGCATATTTCATAGAAGATCTCCCCTTGCACCAATGAAATCAGCAGAGGCTCTGAGCAAACCCCAACCTTCAAGTTTATCTTTAGCTAATACTACTTTAGTGTTAGTTGCAAGTTCTGAAAACCATGGAAGATATGATTTAAGGCCCTCGATGAGCTGCTTATGCCCAAGAGGATGAACCATCTCAAAAGAAAGCAAGCTTCTAAAAAGAATTACCGTATGTACCGGTGGAATCATAACCAGATACGCAGGAACTTTCTTGGTTGAAACATTGGCTACAAGAGCTGGAATTGTCTGGTCAAGCATAAGGTTACATAGTTGAGAGTCGTCTGGGAATTGTTGTTCACCCAGATAATCCATGAGCACCTTTTTTGCCTTTTTACCAGCAAGAAGAAGTGGCGTGAGTAGCGGTGTTGCATCTTCTAACGACACCTCAGCATAAGGAGCTACGCCGTTTTGCTCGACAGACGCAATGATAGAAAGCCACTCTTCAAGGACAAGTGAGCGCTCAGAAGCGTCAAGAACCACATACTCGTTTTGCCCAGATCTGGCGAGAAGACCAATGGAAGACAAAGATCCGTCTCCTGTGAGAGCGCACTCAAACGAGGTCTCTCCCACCTCAAGCTGTTTACCTGCAAAGACGACTTCAACAAAATTTTGAGCCACTGCTCCACTTACAAGCGTGTAACTGATACCGCTCAGGTCAACAAGAGCACAGTCTTTGAGGGCCTCCTCAAGGGGTTTCTCGCCATAGAAAGATTGGGCTAAGTTGAAACCTTCAGTTGAGGTTGAGAATTGTGCGCCAAGATACTCAAGCTCGGTATGAAGGATAGAGCGTTTCTGCTCAGACATTAGTTTCTCCCAAAGAGATACGGAGCAACCGAATACAGGTCAAAGAGGTTGTAGGCCGGAATAGTCCACAGCGTCAGATGCGCCTGGGTCATGGTGGCGCCTACCTGTGCGGAATCCTGAGACCAGTCAGTTGAAGAAACTAGCTGGTTATTGGCTACAGGATAGTTAGGAGAAAGCATAGACGTCTGGTAGGTAAAGTCTTTAGAGCCAGGCCACGCCATATACGTGGTGGAAGTTGATGGTTTAACTACTGCAGAGAGCAAGAAGTTGTCCTCGCTCGTACGAATCTGCACAATCTGGTCAGAACGCTGAATGCTTACGCGATTGTAATTGCGATAAGCCCAGTTCATCAGAATGGCAGTATCGTCAAAACGACCTTGTGTAGTCTCACAACCAAGCACGCAGGTGTAGAGCGTAATGTTTCCACGCTTTGAAGCGCCCAAGAAGGCAGTACCAGAGTCTTCAGCGCCTGTCTTAATGCCGAGAAGACCTCGGTAGGTGTCCATAAGATCATCGGTTGAGTGGAACGTACGCTGCTCCCCTCCCACCGTTGTGGTGTATGACCTGGTGTGCACTGCGCTTGCGATGAGTGGATAGTGCTCGCGCGCATAGCGTCCCATCAGAGCAAGGTCTCGCGCTGTTGAATAGTGACCATCAGCATCGAGGCCGTGTGGGTTCTGAAATTGCGTGTGAGTCATGCCAATTTCAGCGGCTTTCTTATTCATCTGATCAACAAAGGCCTGCTGAGAGCCAGATACGTTAATGGCAATGTTATAAGCCGCATCGTTTGCCGAATACACCAGCATCATCATAATGAGCTGTCTAAGTGTTGGAGTATCGTCCGAGGTCAAGCCCGCTACTTGCGATCCCTCTTCAAGATCTGGAACGGAGATCTTGCAGGGCTCATCAAGATTGACGCCCGAATCAAGCGCCACAATTGCAGTCATAACCTTGGTGATGGATGCCATAGGAAGCTCTTGATCTGGGTTTTTGCTCCAGAGGACGTTTCCTTGTGCATCGGTGACAATGGCAGTAGTTGCCTCAGTAAGTTTTGGCTCATCGGTTACGGAAGACTTGTTAGAAGAGGTATTTTCAGCCAAAACCGTAGTTGCAGGAGCAAAAGGAGCAGCTAAAACAAAAACAAGCAGCAAGCTAACAAGAAAAGCCAGCGTCTTATCAGAGAGCTGGCGCAAAGAAACATGGTTGTGCTTAAGGAAAGTCATAAACAACCTAACTTATGCTTGAGTGTTTTTACTATCTTTAACTATTTTAGCCGCTTCACCAGTATAAACAACTGCAGTAATTGCCGAGAAAACAATTCCTATATACACAAAGAAGATACCGAGTGCGCTGCTCTCAGAGTTAAGACCTGGAAGCCAACTGACGTTTACTAGGCCCAGACCGGATACAACTGGAATGCCCAGAAGAAGCAAACTAAAACCAGTCATCAAAAAGGCAGTTGCAGCCTTACCTACAAAGACAACATCAATAGGGCGCCTGCGGAATTTGCGAACAGCAAGTGCACCAAAAGTAAGGTAAACATCTCGACCAATAACAAATAGCGGGATCCAGAGAGGGAGCTCACCAATAATCAAGAGACCAAGAACGCCTGTGATAAGAAGGACTCGGTCCATGATAGGATCCATGATTTTTCCCAGCCAGCTTACGGTTTGCGTTCTACGAGCTATCTGGCCGTCAAGGAAGTCGGTAACAGCTGCAGTTACATAACAGCCAAGTGCCACCCAACGATTTCCACCTGTTGAGAAGAGCACAAGAAAGACAATCGTTAGAATCAATCTGCAAAAAGTAATGACGTTTGCAACAGTAAAAATAGCGTTGGAAGGGTTGTTAGAACTACCAACTGGATCAGTAATAGTTCCTTCTGCCTGCGCCTTTGCTGCATCGGCGTCTGCTGCTTCTTTAATTTGGGATGCTACTTGATTAGCTAGCTGCTGCCTAGTTTGCAACGTTTCACTCCCCTTTTTGTAGAACATAACATGCGTCTATTTTAACGTAAGTTGCGCAATAGCAAATTATTCGCACATTTGTTTAACAAAGGACACAAGAACGCGGACGCCTTGAGCATACACGCGTTTCTCGATACGCTCATCAATTCCATGAACGCCGTTTGCCTCATCTTCTGGTGTTGGCCTAAAAGGACAAATGCGCAGAATGGAATCGCAAATTCCCTCGTATCGGACAGAATCGGTACCACCGCATACAAATGACGGGACAAAGGTAACACCTGGATGGTAGTGCTCCATAATGGCCTTGAGCTCTTGGTAGCCAGCACCAGTTGGAGAATCAATTCTTCCTGCTGGAGTTGAGTGTAAAGCTTCAACCTCAATATAAGGGTCAATCTGAGCTACCACCTGTTTAATGTGTTCAACGGTTTCCTCAACGCTTACACCAGGAAGAAGTCTAATATTGATGGTTGCACTGACATTACCAGGCATAACGTTAGCCGCACTACTTGAACCCTCAAGCATGTTGAAAGCGTACGTAGTGGTTACAAACGGATAAAGTTCCTTAATTTGAGCTGCAGCCAGTGCAATCTTATCTGCATTGGTATCTACGTCATGTACCAACGAAGCAAAAGGCTCCTCGGTAATTTCTGGAGCAAGAACCTTAAAGGTTTCTTTAACAATGTCATTAAGCTCAGGTTGAGGTTTAGCCTTAGAAAGAGCGGCAAGTGCGCAGCTCAAATGCTCAAGTGAAGTTCCACCAAACGGATTAGAGGAATGTCCGCCGTGACCAGTCGCAGTAAGCTTAACGTTCAAGAAGCCCTTTTGCGAGATGCAGATGTCGGCCACGGTAGCCTCAGGCGCACCGTAAGCGCTGCCATCAAAAAACGTAGTGGTACCCTCGTCCAGAAGGCAAGCTGCACGCATTTCTCGCGAGGCCATGACTTCTGCAAGCCTAGTGGCACCGTGGCTCAAGACCTCTTCGTCTTCGCCAAATGCCAGGTAGATAGAGCGCCTTGGCGAGAAACCCTGTGAAAGCAGATACTCAAGTGCCTCAAGCTCGCCCATAAGCATGTCTTTGATATCAAGCGCACCACGTCCCCAAATGTAGGTGTCATCGACATCTCCACCAAAGGGATCGTGCGTCCATGCGTCTTCTGTACCAGCAACAACAGGAACAACATCCTGGTGAGCAATAAGCATCAATGCAGGGAGCTCTTGATTGGATCCTGGAATCTCAATGAGGAGCGAGTGGCCTACCACTTCAACGTTAGAGGCTGCGGTCATAACATACGGGAAGCTATCAACAATGTGCTGTTGAAGAGCATCAAACTGAGACCAATCGGTTGTCTCCGCGTCGGTATACACCGTCTTAAACGACAGCGCCTTTGCAAGTCTTTCAGACATTGCCTCTATGTTGAGCTCTGGATATTCATCCTCGTGAGCAAAGTGGTCGTAAATATTCATGGACCTCTACTAATCTCGTAGTTTTAAGTTAATAACGTAATAATAACGGCAATTTTTACGCGTTTCTCTACTCTTGCTGGTAGAATTAACAAAACACTCACTTAGCACACGTATCTTGGGAGCCCTGATGATTAAGCTTGTTCTTTCCGATATGGACCAAACGTTAAAACCCGCTGACACTCCGGCTATTTCAGAAAGAACTCATCAGGCAATTAATAATCTTAAAGCCGCAGGTATTGCGTTTGGACTTTCTACCGGAAGGCCAGTTTATGATGCACTTTCTTATCTAAAGTCTGACGTTTCCCTGACAGACACTGGCGTGTTTTCTAGTGGAAAGATTCTCTACTTTAATGGCAAGCTCATTTTCACCAAACAATTTACCTACGAGATGATGGAGAAGATCTACGAGGTTATTTCTCCAATGGATGATTGTTTGCTTACGTATTATCAAGAAGGTCCGCTTGAGCAGCCTTTAGATACGTCATTTACCTCTTGTTGGAAAATAGTTGATACCACTCAAGAGGTAGTAGATCATCTTGCAGCCTCGTTTAACACTTTTGTGCCAGGGCTTGGTCCGCAGTCCGTTCCAAAAGATATCCCTATGTATGCGGGAGGTCTTCTCTTACCCCAAGATGAAAAGCGCGCGCAAGAAATCTATGAGGCTGTTACCAGTGCAGTTCCAGAGGTTGAGTTGGTTTCTCCCTATATTGGTTGGTTTGACATCAATTATCGTGGTTGGAATAAGGCACAGGGATTCGAGAAGCTCATTGAGACTATAGGTCTTAAGCCAGAAGAAGTTATTGTGTGCGGCGATTCCGAAAACGATCTTGATCTTCTTAAGATTGCTCATCACTCATGCTGCATGGAAAACGGAACTGACGAGGCTAAGGCTGTCTCGAAGTATCTGTTGCCTAGCGTGTATGAGGAAGGCGTAGCTCAGCTCTTAGAGGCGCTTACAGAGGCTCAGGGAGACTTTGATTCTGACGTTGTCCAGGCTGTCCTGAAGAGAACTCTATAGGGTTAGAGCTTGATGCAGAGCGTGGCAATATAGTCATTCCCATACTGTGATAATCGATTCCTTTTATCACATGACTCATAAAAATCAATCATAGCAAGGCCATTTTTAAGTTGTCCTCTAATCTGAGCTTCTAAGGTATGGCTAAATTCATATCCATATGCTGGATCTATGGTTATTTTGCCTTGTTCTTCAAGCTTTCTTGAATTAAAGGGAATTGAAAACTTTAAAAGTAATTCCTCATCGGGGTGGTCCCATACAACGTCAGCATCATACATGTACGTCCAAGGATTCATGAAGCCGACCATTAACAGCCCGCCTTTTTTCAATACGCGAGCGGCTTCTTTATACATGTTTTCTAAGTCTTCAATGTATACATTCGAAACTGGATTAAAAATAATATCGAAAGTTTCGTCTTTGAAAGGAAAAGGCTTTGTCATATCGGCTTGAACGGTATTGATCATTAAGCCTTCTCTTTTAGCAACCATCTCGTCTTTTTGTAATTGTGATGTAGAAAAATCCATTATGGTTACGTCATAGCCTTTAGCAGCAAAAACGGGACCCTGTTGTCCGCCACCGCAAGCTAAGCCTAATATCTTTTTTCCGTTGGCCTTTTCAAACCATTCTGTTGGAACTTTTTTCCCGACCGTTAATGCAACAGAAATTGGACTGTTTCTAGCTTCTTCTAATTCTTCATGCGTTAGTGGTTCGGTATAGTCATTTCT
>JAGZWL010000034.1:0-10276 GCA_018378955.1 Atopobium sp.
TCGGGAATTAAAGCCGTAGCGTACGATGACCTGCTCCTAGAGGAATGCAAGGCTTCAGACTGTCGAAACAGCGAAAGAGCGGTTATGTTGGTAAGTAGAATTTTCATGGTGAAAGTAGCTTAGAGCATTGTGCAACTAACAAGAGTGGGAATGTATGAAAAATATTGATTTACCTGCACAGATGATGGTCAGACTTGTGGCAGAAAAGTGACAAATAAGCCTAATTGTTGATAAGTCATTTTTAGAAATATTTACTGCTGATAAGGGCTGGTTTGGATTGATCGAAATTTCAGGTAATTATGTGCGAGAAGATCGTGCGTGTGGTCATGCAGGTCCGCAAAGGTCCGCGCAGACTCGTGTCAACCCGCGCCGTAGATTTTTCAGGGTCGATTGATCCAAAACCCGGGTAATTATGTGTCTGCTTGATCCAAAAGCGTGGTAATTATGTGCCGAAAGGCACATAATTAGGTGGGTTTTGGATTAAAATCGGGTTTCTCGACACACAATTAGTGTGCTTTTGGATTAATCGAGCCCCAAAAAATCTACAAAAACCAGCTCAGACACATAATAGCATCGATTTTGGATCAGAAAATCCAGTTCGAGAGGGCTAGAGTCGCGGCGTTGCATGGCTGCCAAAGCGCCTCTGCGTAGCTGCAGAGACGCCTCCGCATACCACTCGACATTGCTTGCATACAACAGAAAAGTGGACAGTTGCCCATTTGACTCGGTGAACGGTAACCGTTTGCCGATAAGCGTTGTTTCGCCTCGGTCGGAGGTTTGGTTAACGGTATGTTAGCGTACGCATTGTCTACGTGCGCAAATATCGGATATTTGTAAACCGCATTTCTCGCCAGCCTAAAATTCATGAAAATCTGCTCAACCTTTCACGGTTTCGTTCTAGCTTTGCGCGAAAAAGTACTTGAAAATGTACTTTGCGAGTGTTCGTCGTTTTGTTGTGGAGAGGACCCAATTGTGGCTGCAACAAACACGTACGCTCGTATGCGAGCTTTCGCAAAAACGTTTATAAGCCTCGTCAGTGTCACGTAAAAGGCGTGCTCCTCCACGAGGTAGGTAGTGTTTCAACTGCAGAAACACAGATTTTAGGAGGGTTTTATGAAGGGTTATGCAATGCTCAAGATCGGCGAGTCTGGCTGGATTGAGAAGGAGACACCAAAGTGTGGTCCTCTGGACGCAATCTGCAAGCCACTTGCGGTCGCAATTTGTACTTCTGATATTCACACTCTGTGGGAGGGCGCAATCGGCGACCGCCACAACATGATTCTTGGTCATGAGTGCTCCGCAGAGGTTGTCGAGGTTGGCGAGTGCGTCAAGGACTTCAAGCCTGGCGATCGCGTCCTCGTTCCTGCAATTACTCCAGACTGGAACTCCCTTGAGGCACAGGCTGGCTACTCCATGCACTCCGGTGGCATGCTGGCTGGCTGGAAGTTCTCCAACTTCAAGGACGGCGTCTTCTCCGAGTACTTCCATGTAAACGACGCAGACGGCAACCTCGCTCACATGCCAGAGGGCATGGATCCAGCAGACGCCTGCATCCTTTCCGACATGGTTCCAACCGGCTTCCACGCAGTTGAGCTGGCTGGCGTTGAGTTCGGCGACACCGTCCTGGTCATCGGCATTGGACCTGTCGGCCTTATGTCCGTTGCTGGTGCTGCACTTCACGGTGCCTCTCGCATCATCGCTGTTGGTACCCGTCCAGTCTGCGTTGAGGCAGCTAAGGGCTACGGCGCAACCGACTTCATCTCCTACAAGGACGGCCCAATCTGGGAGCAGGTCATGGAGCTCACCGGCGGCAAGGGCGTTGACCGCGTCTGCGTCGACGGCGGCGGCTGCGAGACCTTCGAGGACGCTGTCAAGGCACTCAAGCCTGGCGGAAAGATTGGTAACGTCAACTACCTGGGCTCCGGCGACTACGTCAACATTCCTCGCGTCGAGTGGGGCGTTGGTATGGGCCACAAGGACATCCGTGGCGGCCTCATGCCTGGCGGCCGTCTGCGCATGGAGAAGCTCTCCAGCCTGGTCACTTCTGGCCGTCTGGACCTTCACCCAGAGGTTACCCACCTCTACCACGGCTGGGATCACCTCGAGGAGGCTCTCTTCACCATGCGTGATAAGCCATCCGACCTCATCAAGCCAGTTGTTGTTATCGACTAGGTAATCAACTAGGTCGCGTGATTTAGTACGTTTAGGCTGGCGAGAAGTTCGTTTTTCTCGCCAGCTTTTTGCGCTGGTGGGCGCCAACGGAGTTTAGAAAGCGGTTGTATTCATGAAAATCCTTGTTGTATCAGGCTTTCTTGGAGCTGGTAAAACCACCTTCATTCAGGAGCTCGTGCGCCGGACTGGGCGTGATTTTGCTATCTACGAGAATGAATATGGCCAGGCAGATATTGATGCACGCCGTCTGAGGCAGGACTCCGACCTCAAGGTTTGGGAGTCTACCGAGAATTGCATTTGCTGTTCGGGCAAGCAGGATTTTGCGACGTCGGTGCTGACCATTTCAAACACCATTGACCCCGAGTATTTAATTGTTGAACCAACTGGCGTGGCTAAGCTGCAGAGCATTCTTGATAACGTGAATCAGGTGGCCTGGGAGCGCATTAGTTTGCTTGCGCCGGTTACCGTGGTCGACGCCGTTTCGTGGCAGAATCAGCGCACCGATTTTCCAGAGATTTTTGACAATCAGCTGAGCGCCGCCGCGAGCGTTGTAGTTTCTAAATTGGCTCCAGGTAGCGAGGATGCTGCCGAGCCCATTAAGCAACTTGCGGCAGAGATGAATCCGCAGGCAGAGGTTATCGCCGAATCTTCGTATGCTGATATTCCCGACGAGTGGTGGAATGGTCTTCTGACTCGCGCGCTTGATGGTTCTGTTCTTAAAGACGCAGCAGGTGATGAGGACGAAGGTCCCGACCTGGAGACTATGGCGCTGACTCACGCTGAGCTTCCAAGTCCAACGCACTTGATTTGGCTTTTGGATGCAGCGTCAGCCGGTGTTTTTGGAAAGCTCGCGCGCGCAAAGGGTACGCTGCCTTGTGGTAATCAGTGGGTCAAGTTTGACCTGGTAGAACGCGCATGGGCCATTACGGGTGACGAACCTCAGGAAGAGTCCAGGTGCGTGTTTATCGGCCGCGACTTGCTGCGTCATGGACTTCGCGAGGCGTTTGTGCCGGCATTCTGGCACGAGCAGTCGGACTTAGTTGACGAGCACGATCACTCGCACTGCGACCACGAGCACGGTCATTGCGTGCACGAACATTGCGATCACGAGCATGGCCACTGCGAGCACGAGGGCCATGGCCACGTGCATGGGCACGACCACGAGGGACACGAGCACCACGAGCACGGGCACGACCACGGCGCGCACGGTGAGCACGAGCATGGCGAGCACGCGCACGCGCACGGCGAGCACGCGCACGGCCACGACCACGGCGAGCATGCGCACGGCGAGCACACGCACGAGCACGGCGAGCATGCGCACGAGCACGGCGAGCACGCGCACGGCGAGCATGCGCACGAGCACGGCGAGCACGCGCACGGCCACGGCGAGCACGCGCACGGCCACGGCGAGCACGCGCACGGCCACGGCGACCACGCGCACGGCCACGGCGACCACGCGCACACGCACGGCGAGCACGGCGAGCACGAGCACGAGCACGGCGAGCACTGAGCTGCGAGCGCGTAAAACCTGCAACTAAAAAGAGCCTCCGATTGAACTACTTCCTATTTCTTGGACACGAGAAATAGGAGGTAGTTCAAAACACACTTAAGTCAGATAATCTGTCAAAAAGACGTATACATGACGCTGAAAATAGCTAAAACGTGCAGATTATCTTCATTTGATGTGTAATATGGCCGCAATTGTGCAGAATATCTGTCATAGGTGTGTTCCTTAGAAGCGGAATTTATCTATAGTTAAATTCTTTATATTTCCCTATTCATGTTTAAGCATATAAGATGAAGTTTATGCATAGATATGCATATCAGGTAGTGCGACCGCCTAGCTGCCTGGCTATCTTGATTAAGAACATGTCGATTCTTCAGCAGAACCTACCAAAGCTGCGCTATTTTGTGCGCCAGGCCTAAAAGCCAACGCTAACACGCTGCAGAATCATAATCACCCGCACATGAACTGCCTCCCATTTCTTGGACATAAGAAATGGGAGGCAGTTCAGATGTGGAGGCTCTTTTGCTAGTTCTTGAGAGAATTGAGCGGAGCGGGGAAGCGACCACCTCGGTGGGCAAGCACCGTGCCTGCAAATTGGTTGACCGGCATGATGGGCGCGGATCCAAAGAGGCCGCCAAACTCCAGGACGTCTCCCTCGTTATAGCCGATAGCTGGGATAACGCGGACCGCCGTGGTCTTTGTGTTGATGACGCCAATAGCCATCTCATCTGCGATGATGCCCGCGATGGTTTCCACAGAAGAATCACCAGGAATAGCAATCATGTCCAAGCCAACGGAGCATACTGAGGTCATTGCCTCGAGTTTCTCGAGAGAAAGCGCACCGTCTTGAGCTGCGCGAATCATGCCCGCGTCCTCGGAGACCGGGATGAATGCGCCTGACAGGCCGCCAACGCTTGACGACGCCATGACGCCGCCTTTCTTGACGGCATCGTTGAGCAGGGCAAGTGCGCAGGTGGTTCCGGGGCCGCCGCATTCGCCAACGCCGATGAGCTCCAGAATCTTAGCGACGGAATCGCCAGCTGCAGGGGTAGGCGCAAGACTGAGGTCTACGATGCCTTTCTCGACACCCAGGCGCCTTGAAGCCTCGCGGCTCATCAGCTCGCCCGCGCGGGTAATCTTGAATGCGGTCTGCTTGATCTTCTCGGCAACGTCCATGAGGTTTGCGGAGTCGGGAAGTTCGGCGAGGGCCGCAGCCATGACGCCAGGACCGGAAACGCCCACGTTAATGACGGCGTCTGCCTCTCCGCTGCCGTGGACCGCGCCGGCCATGAAGGGGGAGTCCTCCACCATGTTGGCAAAAACGACCAGCTTAGCGGCACCGTAGCACTGAATGTCGGTGGTGCGGCGAGCGGCTTCGAGCACGGTTTTGGCCATGAGCAGGACGGCGTCCATGTTGATGCCTGCGCGCGTAGATGCGACGTTTACCGAGGAACAGACGCGCGACGTGGTGGCCAGCGCCTCGGGGATGGATGCGATGAGTCGGCGGTCGGCGTCGCCAAGGCCCTTGTGGACCAGCGCCGAGAATCCACCAAGGAAGTCGATGCCCAGCGTCTCGGCCGCACGGTCCAGTGTGTGGGCCAGTGGGGTCAGGTCTTGCGCCGAGGTACATGCCGCAATCTGTGCGATTGGCGTGACGGAAACGCGCTTGTTGGCAATGGGGATGCCGTACTCGCGTTCCAGGTCCTCAGCCACGGACACCAGGTGCTCGGCCTGGCGAGTGATGCGGTCGTAGACCTTCTGGCACATGCGATCCAGGTCCTCGTCTGCGCAGCTATTGAGCGAGATGCCCATCGTAATGGTACGCAGGTCAAGGTTTTGCTCGCTGACCATGGCAAGGGTCTCGACGATTTCTTGTGGTGTGATATTCATGCGCGTCCTCTCGGAATGCGGTTGTCGAACGGGCGCCGGGGCGCAGGTGCAGCTTGCGTGCGGTATCGGGGTCCAGGTGCGGTTGTCGTGTGGAGACAGCGTCTGGCTTTTGGCGGACGACCAGCCGCAGGGGTTTCTCGACTATTATACTTAAGCAACAACGATAAACGGGGCAAGTTGCGAGGTAACGTGGCAGAAAAAGTCACCCTAAAAACGATTGCGCGCGAGGTGGGGCTGTCGCCCGCCACGGTTTCGCTGGTGCTGAACGGTCGGCCGGTGCGCGTGAGCGACGAGAACCGCCGCCGCATCCTCGACGTTGCCCGTCGCGAGCACTACATTCCCAACCAGATCGCAAGAAGCCTGGTCACACAGCACACGCAGACGCTGGGGCTGATCGTGCCGAATATCGAGAGCCGATTTTTCTCGTCATTTGCCAAAATGCTGGAGATGAAGTGTCGCCGCCGCGGGTACGCGCTGTTCATCACTAACTCGGATAACAGCACGTCAAACGATGCGGACCTTGTGCGACTGCTGGTCAATCGCGGCGCCGACGGCATCTTTATCATCACGTCAGACGAGGTAGAAGCCTCGAAGCAGCTCATCGCCGACCTGGAGCAGCTGCCCGTGCCGTACGTCATGGTGGACCGAACCATCGACGCGCTCGACTGCGACAAAGTCACGTTCAACAATGAGCTTGGCGGCTATCTAGCTACAAAATACCTGCTAGATCACGGTCATCGCCGCATCGCATGCATGGTCAACACCGCCTCCAACACCGGCTGCGCCCGCCTCAATGGCTACGTTCGCGCACTTGGCGAGAAGGGCCTGGAGCTAGATCAGTCGCTTGTGTTGACCAGCGATTATTACATTCCTGATGCATATCTTGCAGCTCAGCAGCTGATTCGCGTGAACGCTACGGCTGTTGTTGCGACGTCGGACAACATTGCGCTTGGGTTGTTGCGCTACCTATACGAGCGCGGCTTGCATGTTCCGCGCGACTATTCTGTTGTCGGATACGATAACAGCATTTCAGACGCACTGTTTGAGCCGGCGTTGACTTCGATTGAGCAAAATGTTGATGAGCTTTCTGACGCTGCGCTTTCGATTATGTTCCGTCGTCTGGGCGAGCGCGGTGCGGATGTTGGCGCCGCAGGTTATGTTGCTGCGAAGGGTGACGAAGCAGGTCAGAAAAACGCAGATGATACGGTGGACGATAGCGCTTCAATCCAAATAATCCTTGAGCCGCGCATGATTGAGAAGAATAGCGTGCGTGTTTTGGGTCGCTAATCAAAATTCTGCATAATTACACTATTAAATTCATTTCTATGAATACGTAATTTTTGCGCTCAAAATTATGTGCCGAAAAAGGTAAAAAACCCGTTTAGTTGGGGATGAAAACTTAAAATTAGTCGTTTCATCTCCAACTAAGACGATTTTTTACCGCACTAAAAACTTTTATCTGGGCAAACACTGTATGCAGAAAAATGAAATCTCCAACTAAACGCATTTTTTACCACTTTGATGTGTATGCGTTCTACTTGACACCATTTTGGTTGTATTTCGGCATCGTGGGTACTGTTGGGGGATCGTTTTGCTGATCGAAAGACGCCTTAAAAGCCTCCCCGGAAAGAAATTTCCAGAAATCTCACGTTGATAAAACGTTTTATCACTTAGAGTAATACTTGAAACATAGCCGAAGCATCATACTGTTATGTATGTGTTGTTATGTTCGCTCTAGCTCTCGTCACAAGGCGGGAATATCCGTTCTAAAAGCGGTGTACCTGCGCAGAAATGCGCACGTACTTTGCGTGCACAGCACAAAATGTGGCTACACGTACGCTTTCACGGACGGCGAACAAAACAAACGCTCAGGTGATGGAAGCAACGAGGTTGCCTAACCTGCGTAAATACGCAGGCAGCAGCCCAAGAAAAGGAGGAGCACATGGCTCAGCCCGTGTACGGCACACCTTGGCAGACCCTGAATCAGCCTGTATCTGAGGACGAGCTTGCCGGCGTCGATAGGTATTGGCGCGCAGCTAACTACCTGTCTGTTGGTCAGATTTATCTTCGCAGCAACCCTCTTATGAAGGACGGTTTCTCTCGCGAGGACGTTAAGCATCGCCTGGTTGGCCACTGGGGAACCACCCCAGGCCTGAACTTCCTGTTTGGCCACGTCAACCGCTTCATCCGCGACCATAACCAGAACACCATCTTCCTCATGGGCCCTGGTCACGGTGGACCTGCAGGTACCGCACAGTCCCTGCTCGACGGCACATATCGCGAGACCTACCCATTCATCACCGACGATGAAGAGGGCCTCCAGAAGTTCTTCCGCCGCTTCTCTTACCCAGGCGGAATTCCTTCTCACTACGCACCTGAGACTCCAGGCTCCATCCACGAGGGCGGCGAGCTGGGCTACACCCTGTCCCATGCTTACGGCGCTGTCCTGGACAACCCATCCCTGCTGGCAGTCGCTGTTGTTGGCGACGGCGAGGCAGAGACCGGCCCACTTGCAACTTCTTGGCAGACCAACAAGTTCATGGACCCACTGACCGATGGTATCGTTCTCCCAATCCTGCACCTCAACGGCTACAAGATTGCTAACCCAACCATCCTTGCTCGTATTTCCGACGGTGAGCGCGACGAGTTCTTCCGCGGCATGGGCTACCACCCATACAACTTTGTTGCTGGCTTCGACGACGAGGATCACGCATCCATCCACCGTCGTTTCGCAGCTCTGCTCGAGGCTGTCTTCAACGAGATCTGCGCTATCAAGACTCGCGCAGCCGCAGGTGACGCATCCCGTCCTTACTACCCAATGATCATCTTCCGCACCCCTAAGGGTTGGACTTGCCCTCCTTACATCGATGGCAAGAAGACTGAGGGCTCTTGGCGCGCACACCAGGTTCCACTGGCATCCGCTCGCGACACCGAGGCTCACTTCCAGGTTCTTCGCGACTGGATGGGCTCCTACAAGCCAGAGACTCTCTTCACCGAGAAGGGCGCAATCCGTCCAGAGGTTACCGCTTTCATGCCTAAGGGCGACCTCCGCCTCGGCGCTAACCCTAACGCAAACGGTGGCGCAATCCGCCGCAACCTCGTCCTTCCTGACGCAAAGAAGTACGAGATCCCAGTTGCCGAGAAGGGCCACGGCTTTGGTGCTACTGAGGCAACGCGCGTCCTTGGCGAGTATACCGCTGAGCTCATCAACAGCAACCGCTCCGAGTTCCGTATCTTTGGACCTGACGAGACTGCTTCCAACCGTCTGCAGCCTTCCTTCCAGGTAACCGACAAGCAGTGGTTCGGCGGCTTCAACGATGACTTTGAGAACGACGAGCACATTTCCCCAGTTGGTAACGTTATCGAGCAGCTTTCTGAGCACCAGTGCGAGGGTTTGCTTGAGGGCTACACTCTGACCGGCCGCCACGGTATCTGGTCCAGCTACGAGTCATTTGTTCACATCATTGACTCTATGATCAACCAACACGCTAAGTGGCTTGAGGCTACCGTCCGCCACATTCCATGGCGCAAGCCTATCTCCGCTCTCAACCTGGTCCTTTCCAGCCACGTTTGGCGCCAGGACCACAACGGATTCTCTCACCAGGATCCTGGTTTTGTTGACATCATGCTCAACAAAAGCTTCAACAACGACCACATCACCAACATCTACTTCCCAGCAGACGCTAACCTCCTGCTTGCAGTTGGCGAGAAGTGCTACACCTCCACAAACTGCATCAACGCAATCTTCGCTGGTAAGCAGCCTGCTCCAACGTGGGTAACCCTCGACGAGGCTCGCGAGGAGCTTGCAGCTGGTGCTAAGGAGTGGAAGTGGGCTTCCAACGCTGAGGCTGGCGAGGAGGACATTGTTCTCGCATCCTGCGGCGACGTCCCAACCCAGGAGCTCCTGGCAGCTCTTGACATGCTTGGCAAGCTGGGCATCAAGGCTCGCTTCGTCAACGTTGTTGACCTGCTCAAGATCCAGAACGCTTCCGAGAACAACGAGGCTCTCTCCGACGAGGAGTTCACCAAGCTCTTCTCCGCAGACAAGCCAGTTCTCTTCGCGTTCCACGCTTACGCAGGTTCCGTCCGTCGTCTGATTTGGAACCGTCCAAACCACGACAACTTCAACGTTCATGGCTACGAGGAGCAGGGTTCCACCACAACTCCTTACGACATGCTGCGCCTGAACAACATGGACCGTTGGGCACTTGCTGCTGACGCTCTCCGCATGATTGACGCTCAGAAGTGGGCAGATCAAATCGACGAGTGGGAGAAGTTCCGCACCGAGGCCTTCGAGTTTGCTGTCGAGAAGGGCTATGATCACCCAGCATTCACCGACTGGTCTTGGCCAGACGCTTCCGATGCTGATCAGGCTATCTCTGCAACTCAGGCAACCGCTGGCGACAACGAGTAACACGTCGCGGCCCGTACGTGCCTTCAGCCCGGTATTCACTTCATGTGGGTACCGGGCTTTCTTGTGCGAGAGAGCTGCTAGTGGACGGGTTTCTCGCCAGACGGGCAGCGCGCGCGGTGTGCGTTCAATGCGCCCGGGTATGCGCCCGACGCGCGCCTGATTTCTGCAAAGAATCTGTAACTTTCGCCTAAAAACACAAAAGAAACTGTGGATTTGCCTGATTTCGTCAAAGAATCTGAGTTACGTCTCAAAAAGTGGTGTAAGGCTATTTCCTTACTGCCTTCTAGCCTACA
>JAGZWL010000035.1:0-10246 GCA_018378955.1 Atopobium sp.
GGGCGAGAAAGGCATGGTGAAGAGCTGTTTTTCTGTATGCTCATAGCCATTCCTTCCGCAGTTGCTGATGGAAAAAGTATACATCCTTCACACGCCATTCACATCCTTTCTGCGGTTTTAAAATGACAAACATTTGTTCTAAATTTTTCTTTACTTCTTCCCCATTCGTGATAGTCTAAGTATACGAACAGACGTTCTATTTTCAAGTAGAAAGTTGCTGCCATGGATACTCTTGATAAACTCGCCATACTTGCAGATGCAGCCAAATTTGACGCGGCGTGCACCTCTTCTGGTGTAGACAGAGATCCGCAGGCGGGAAAGGTAGGAATGGCCTCAGCGGCCGGCTGTTGCCACTCATTTACCCCTGATGGTCGCTGCATTACGCTGCTAAAAGTTTTACTTTCTAATGCTTGCTGTTATGACTGTGCTTACTGCGTCAATAGATCTTCTGCACAAACCAAGCGGGCTACCTTTACACCACAGGAATTAGCAGAGCTTACCGTAGATTTCTATAAAAGAAATTACATAGAGGGACTCTTTCTTTCCTCAGGTGTTATAGGATCGCCAGACCACACCACAGAACTCATGATTGAATGCCTCTCCTACCTTAGGAATGAGTTGCTCTTTAACGGCTATGTTCATGCAAAAGTAATTCCCGGAACAGATCCGGATCTTATTGATGCTATTGGCCGCTTAGCAGATAGACTCTCCGTCAATCTGGAATTACCTAGCTCAACCTCACTTACTAAGCTTTGCCCTCACAAAAATGCTGAAACAGTTACTAAACCCATGTCTTTCATTCACCGCCTACGCGTCTCTGAAGAAAGGCAATTGCTTGAAGCTAAAAATGCATCAAAGGGCATTGTGAAGTCTGCTGGCAAATCTAAAGGCATTGTTATTCCTACTCAAAAGCAAATCATAAAAGAAGGTTTAGCTCTTCGTTCAAACTGCTTGAAAAATACCTTTATGCGCTCATCAAGGGTGTCTTCAGACAAGAGGTCCTTCTCGCCTGCTGGGCAATCAACGCAAATTATCATTGGGGCTTCTCCAGAATCAGACAATCAAATATTGCACTTATCGCAGGCGCTTTATCAGCAATTTGAATTGAAACGAGTATTCTTCTCTGCCTATATTCCTGTTATTGAAGACCATCGCCTTCCTGAGTTGGACACTCCTGTTCCCCTGCGTAGAGAACATCGTCTTTATCAGGCTGATTGGCTGATGCGCTACTATGCATTTTCTCCTGATGAGTTGGTTTCTCCAGAAGCACCTTGGCTTGATTTAGAAATTGATCCAAAGCTTGGATGGGCGCTGGCACATCTTAATCAATTTCCTGTAGAGATTATGGATGCACCACTAGAAATACTTTTACGAGTGCCCGGTATTGGCCCTACCGGCGCACGAAGAATTATTGCTGCAAGAAGACGGTCTCGCCTCACCTTTGATGATCTTAAACGGCTGGGAATACAGCTCAAACGATCTCATCACTTTCTCACCTGCTGTGGCGTAAGGGATGCCTCAGCTCCACTTGACCAAGAACTGATTAAACAGAGGGTAATTGCTGATGCCAAAGCAAGTTCGTACAACAAAACAAGACGCCGTATTGAGTCCTCTCAACTCAGGCTCTTCTGATCAGAGCGTAGAGCTTGTCTCGCTTGTTCAGAGGCTTACAAGACTCTCCAAGCCCCAGAAGGTTGTTATCTCCTGTAATCCAAGCTTAGAAGGCGTTGTAGGGGCTGTAGGGCTCACTTATCTCTCACATGCTAACCCGGCACACGTACGTCTTGTTAGAGAAAACTTTTGTCAGCCTAGCCTTGGGGAGCATGTTCTCTGTGGACCAGACCCTTCTGATGACTCAGTAGTAGCCTTGGCTAAACGAGTTCTAACTGGACTAGAAAAGAAAGTAGGCACAAGAGAAATAACACGTCGCATTGTTTTGGCATGTGCTTCAGATGCTCATACTATGCCGGAGATTGTGCATCGATACGTTCGTCTTGCATTCTCCTATGGTGTAGGAGCCCTTGAAGATATTGCAGACCCAACCGTGGCAGAGTTTAATGCGCTGGCTAGGCAGGTAGAAACTGAACGAGAGCATACGCGGCAATTTGTGCGGTTTTCTCGCATGTCAGATGGCTCTTTTATGTCTGTATTTCAACCTAATGCAAACGTAGTGCCACTAACTTGCAATTACTTTGTCAAACGAATGAGTACAGAGCGGTTTTTTATTGTTGATCCAGCTCATCATATAGTCAGTTTTTATGCACCAGAAATGAAGACCTTTGGAACAATTCAGCTGGACGATGCCTCTTTGGAAGAACTGCTCTCTAGAACAGACCTTGCGACTGATGAGAAATACGTGCAAGCCATGTGGAGGCGCTTCTACGAGGGAGTTGGTCTAGAGGGTCGCGGGCCTGCAGAAAGAGGATATGACTTGCGCGCCCATTGGATGCCAAAACGCGTATGGCAAGGGCTCCCTGAACTCACTGCAAGCACAAATGCAGAAGCTGCGCGTAGCCAAGGCGTACCTATTCGCTATCAGGGGCGAGAAAACAGAAAGGATGTGCATCATATAGAACAAAAGCAAACATTCTGCAAAGAGCTTACTTCTGAGCTATAAAGCTGCCGCTTAAGACGACTGATAACAAAAAAGCGCCCAGCAGAGCTGAGCGCTTATCAGTACAAAGGTAATGGCCTAAGACTTAGTCAAGGTCGTTGAAGTCACCAGCTGCAGGTGCAGGTGCAGAAATCTGAGTCTGCTGAGCTGCAGGCTGAGCAGCATTCTGGGAACCAGTTGGAGCATTGTTGGTAAGAACAGTCTCTGGGAAGACAGAGTCTGCGTCATCCAAGAAGTGCTGGAGGAGCTTACGGTACTCAGCGCGGAAGTCCTCACGGGACTGCTTGAGGCGATCAATCTCATCAAGCTCAGTCTGCTTCTCTGCAAGAGCCTGACGGATAACCTCACGAGCCTTCTGATCTGCCTCGTTGCGAATGCGCTCTGCGTTTGCACGAGCGTCTGCAACAAGCTTATCTGCGCTCTGCTGAGCAACAATGAGGACCTGAGAAATCTGGTGCTCAGATGCAGCAATAGCTGCAGCGTTTGTCTCCTCAACAGAAGGAACGCTTGCGTTCTCCTCAAGGTTTGCAACCTGTGCCTGTGCTGCAGCAAGCTGCTGCTCAGTGCTGGTCAGACGGCCCTTAAGGTCAGCGATCTTTTGAAGCATTGCATCAACCTCAGAAGCGAGTTGCTCAAGAAATGCGTCAACTTCCTCTGGATTGTAGCCGGTCTCAGCAGGAGAGAATGTCTGCTGCTCGATGTCTGCTGGTGTGATTGCCATCTTTGTTCCCTTTCAGTCTGCGAGTAGACGTACCACACATCATAACTACTCAGTTTGTATTCAAAGACAAACTAGTTTCTATATTAGTATAAAGCCCAGCGTCGAAATGGCAAAACGTCCCACAAGATTAAGCACAAAAAGTGCAACAATCGGTGAGAGATCAACGCCAGAAATTGGAGGAATTACGTTCCTAAACACACTGAGGTATGGCTCAACAATTTTGCCAATTGCCTCAAGAATGTTCTTAACCGAATCATTTGAAACGGTAATCCAAGAGGACAGGCACCATACCACAATGCAGAAGCTGTAAATCCTCAACAAAGTATAGAGCGAGTTCAAGACATAATACGAAAACACAAAAACCTCCAGTTACCTGGTAATCTCGCCCTCATCAGCAAGCTTATCAAGATCAGCCTGCGTCAAAGAGATGCCATGAGGAAGTACAACAAAAACGCGGTCAGCAACTTCTTCAACAGCGCCGTCAAGTCCATAAGAAAGGCCAAAACTGAAGTCCAAAATTCTCTTAGCAACCTCAATGTTGGTGTTTTTAAAGATAAGGACAACTGGCTGACCAGTACGAACACGACGAACTACCGACTGAACATCATCATAAGAAACAGGACGAAGAACGTATGGTGGCAGCTGTCCGGAATAGCTTGTACGGCTCACAGGACGAAGACCAATATCACCAGGAGTTGGCAGATTTGGGCTCACAGTATGCTCGTAAGAAGGAGTGTATCCGGAAGGCTCCTGACGAGATGCATACGCAGAAGCGCGCGAACGCATATCCTGCTGAGGATTGTAAGAAGCGGCTGGATTAGTGCTGATTGGCTTGCCAGAGCGCGTATACACAGAAACGCTCTCTGCCTCTGGTCTGGATGGATTGCCCAGTAGTCTGTTGGAAGCGCCTTGCTGTGCACGATCATCGTACGAACGTGGAGAAGCTCCGTCTACCTCGTCATAGCCTTCGTCGCCATAATACTCATCATCGTAGTACTCATCGTCCTGACCACCACGAAGCTTTGCTCTTAGCGTATCAAGAATGCTCATCATTGTGCCTTTCTGTAACGCACGTAACTTCTTACTACTGTATCAAAAACTTGCAACTATTTTAGTGCCCACTCAACGTATAGGCTGGGTCAAACAATACTCGACCCAGGCGAATAGTAGTAGAACCCTCTTCAATGGCATACGTAAAGTCATCACTCATGCCACAAGAAAGAACATCTAACTTCAAACCAACTTGTTGGCTCAAGCAATCACGCAATTCTCGAAGTCCTGAGAATGTTCTCTTTGCGCGCTCTGAATCATCTTTTGGTGCCATAGTCATCAGACCTACAACAGAAATGTGAGGAAGCTCAACAATCTTTTGAATAGACTCTGACACTTCTTCTGGCGAGAAACCCGATTTTGAGGCTTCAGCGGAGACGTTTACCTCAAGGAGAACAGACTCCTCAGTACCCTTCACCTCAGCACGCTTTGAAACCGCCTCTGCAAGGTGCTCGGAAGAAATTGAATGAATGTAGCGAACCTTGCCAACTACCTGGTTAATCTTGTTCTTCTGAAGATTACCAATCATGTCAAAAGATATCTCAGACGCAAAAGGAGCCTCAGATAAACACGTCAGTTTATGTGTCAGCTCTTGTGGGCGATTCTCGCCAAAAACCCTATAGCCTGCCTTATAAGCTGCAAGGACAGCCTCAACAGGAACGGTTTTGGAGACAGCTACAATTTCAATCTCAGAGGCGCTTCTGCCGGACTTTTTTGCAGCATCCGCCACAAGTGACTCAATCTGAGCTCTACGAGCCTTTATAAACTCAAGATATTCGTCTGAATCGTACGCCATAGCCATCATCTCTTGCGGTGAATACATCAATATCTTACGTAACGTTTAACGACTTTTGTCGTAGACCTAAACACCTTCTCCGATAGCGCTAAACGTCTTCTACCCTACTTTGACGCCATGTAAGCAACAGCCGCGTGTCTTCCGCACTTGCCATGCTCTGCTCGGTACGAGAAGAACCGCTCAGTTGTAGAGGCGGTCGAGTCAGTAACCTCTTCAATAGCAGACGCGCGTACACCAGCATCTACCAGTGCGGCTCTGACGGCATATCCAAGATCTAAGTACCTCTCGCCAGATGCACGGTCTACAACGCCGGAACCAAACTCTTGTGAGAACATCTGAATGAGCTCAGGTGAGACCTCGTAGTCAGCGCCGCCAATGTGCGGACCAATATAGGCTTTGACCTCGGAGGGCTTGGCGCCAGTTGCCTGGCAAAGCGCCTCGGTTGCGCGCGCAGAAATGCGGGCAATTGTGCCTTTCCAGCCAGAATGTGCCACCGCAAATCCACCGGGAGCTACAAGAATTACCGGCACACAATCGGCAAACGCCAACATCACAGGCGTATTTTGAACCGTACATACTATGGCGTCTGCACCAGCTTCTGCCTCAGCTTGAGCCTGTTCAAAAGCCTCTGATGTATTGGAAGTCAGACAAACTACCTTGCTTCCGTGCACCTGATGAGGAATAAGCAGTTGCGAGAAAAGCTTGCCAGCTCCAAGAGCCTCTAAGACCAGCTGGCGGTTCTTTTGCACCTGTTGCAGATTGTCTCCACACCTACTGCCTAGATTGAGGGAACTAAACTCCCCTTCTGAAAAACCGCCAGTACGCTCAGTAAATGCGAGCGTGACCCCGCATGGAACCTCAGGATCCATGAGCAGGGTCACGCCGTGTAAGCACTGTCTATTCAGCGCGCACATATTTAGATGCGGCTACGCTTAAGGAAGTCTGGAATATCAAACTCTTTCTCATTAGAAGAGTTGTTGGTGCGAGCAGGCTGTGGCTGAGCAGCTACAGGACGAGTTGGCTGTGGCTGAGCAGGACGGCTTGGACGGGTGGTACTCTGAGTATTCAGAGTTGGAAGCTGCTGCTGAACGTTAGAGTCATTGAAGCCGGTTGCAATAACGGTTACGCGAACCTGATCGCCCAGGGACTCATCAACAACAGTACCAAAGATGATGTTTGCATCAGGATCAACGTTCTTAGCAACCAGGTCAGCTGCCTCGTTAATCTCCTGAATACCAAGGTCTTTATTACCAGCAATAGAGAGAAGAACGCGGGTTGCACCCTCGATGGAGCTCTCAAGCAGGCGGCTAGAAATTGCCTCGGTTGCAGCATCAGCAGCGCGGTTATCACCAGCAGCAATACCAATGCCCATCATTGCGCTACCTGCGCCCTTCATGATGGTGCAAACGTCTGCAAAGTCGAGGTTGATCAGGCCAGGAACAGTGATGAGGTCGGTAATACCCTGGGTACCCTGGCATAGAACATCGTCAGCCATGCGGAATGCCTCAAGCATGGTGGTCTTCTTCTCAGAAAGATCAAGCAGACGATCGTTTGGAATAACAATGAGAGTATCAACATTCTCGGAAAGAGTCTTGATACCGTCAGCTGCAGAACCATAACGACGACGGCCCTCGAAGGAGAATGGCTTAGTAACAACGCCAACGGTCAGTGCGCCAACGTCATTCTTTGCAATATCAGCAACAACTGGAGCAGCGCCGGTACCAGTACCGCCACCCTCACCAGCAGTGATGAAAACCATATCAGCGCCAGCAAGTGCAGCCTTGATCTCGTCACGGCTATCCTCTGCTGCCTCTTTACCAACCTCAGGGTTAGCGCCAGCACCAAGACCCTTGGTGATGTCAGTACCGATGTGAACCTTAATGTCAGCATCGGAGATTGCAAGTGCCTGTGCATCGGTGTTCACAGCAACGAACTCAACGCCACGGATGCCTTCTTCAATCATGCGGTTGACAGCGTTAGTTCCGCCGCCACCAACGCCAACAACCTTGATAACAGCAAGATAGTTGTTAAGGGTATCGGTGTCCTTAATCATGTCTTCCTCCTTGAGGCACGCTTGTGCCCGTTTGTCCCGGAGCGCGACTGCGCTTAGGCTACGTTTATGCGCTCGCAGAACCGCTGTATAAAACCCTAAACCTCAAGTTAAGGCTTACGCTTCATGCAAAGCGGGGTATATTTGCACAACTCACCTATGCAAGTCAAATAATATGTAGAAATTGTGAAGAAAGCTGGTAAACGGTAGGAAAACATTCCTTAACGGCAGGAGTTGTTACCGCGTTTACCTACGAAACACCAGAGCCAGACTGAACATTTCCTGTAGAAACTCGCCTATACGTAGGGCTTGCAGGCGTTCTCACGTTCAAGTACGTCAGCTCTCCTGGGAACTGCTTAAGCATTGCCAGAATCACTTTTTCTTTGTCAGCAATCTGTGTTGGAGAGCCTAGGGCAACCTGCACACCATTGGTAAGCGTGACAGAGATTGCATCAACGCTACTAGCTGAGTAACTTACAATCTGTGACGTGAGCTCTGACGAGAACGTAGACTGATACTGCATAACCGCTTGAATTTCTGCGTCTGTTGCTGTGGTGCCTGCTACAGGAGAAACCGTTGCGGGAACATCAGTGATGAGCAGCTCGCCTTCTGAGGTTGCCTTCTCAAGCGCAACGGTAGCAGTAGTCTTTCCTTCTGGTACGTTAAGCTGATCTGCCTCTAGCCAGACGTTATTCTCGCCCAAATACCACGCAACCGGACCAGAAGAAAGCGCCACAATGGCTGTGACCTTGCGCTCTGTGATGGTAATACGCAGTGTATTAGGGAACTGCCTCTCGTACGTTGCAGAGGCTACCCAAGGGTCCTTCTGAAGTTCCTCGGTAATAAGGGACTCATCCATATTGAGCAGCGTTGTTCCCTCTTCTACTGCAATGAGCTTTTGAATTTGCTCATTAGTAACGTGCTCTGTCGGCTCTACCTGAATGTTAGTAATAGCAAAAACTGAGGAAGAACGTAGGACGAGAAAAGCAATGCCAGCGAGAAGGGCAAGGCTAAGCAAAACGATAAAGGCCGTGCGTACTGCCTTAAACGATACCTTTCTGCTGTGTTTAATGCGCTCGGCACGAGCTTGAGCTGCAGTTTTTGTAGCGTTATTTGGCTTTTTGGCAGAAATCTTTTTAGCAGAAGGTTTGGCATCAGAAGCTGTAGCCTCAACCTTTGGCTTAGGCTTAAAGGCCTTGCTCATAAAAGAAGGCTTAGTAGCCCCTGCCGTCTGAGCAGCGCCAGACGATAAAGGCTCCCTTTTTGTGCCCTTACGGCGCGTTGTTTGCTTTGAAGTATCTTCTGCCATATCTTCCCTATGCCCCAAAACCCAGAAGTTTAACCTCTGGCTGAAGATCAATGTCAAACTTTTCTTGTACCGCATCGTGTGCTCTGCGCATAAGTGCAATGACATCTGAGGCGGTGGCGTTACCGGTATTCACAATAAAGTTGGCATGAACATCAGAAATTTGTGCGCCGCCCTCAGTAGCTCCCTTAAGACCACACTCTTCAATAAGTGCACCAGCAGACCTACTACCTGGATTCTTAAAAACAGAACCGCAGCAAAGCTGACCAGTTGGCTGAGTATTTCTTCTACGCTGCAAGAGTGTATCCATGCCAAGAGCAACTTTAGGACGATTAGATGCTGTCAGCGCAAACGTTGCCTCAAGAATGATCTCATCTGGAGCAAACGTGGTATAGCGATAACCCCATTCAATCTCGGAGGCATCGTAGCGTATAAGACCCTTACCAGGCTTAAGTACCACGCAATCACGGACGGCTTTACCAATCCAATCATGCCTGGTACCTGCATTCATCGAAAGAGCGCCGCCGATAGTTCCGGGGATACCAGCACACATTTCAAGGCCAGAAAGACCTGCTTTCATAGCCTCATTGCAAACGCGTGCCGTAAGTGCACCTGCACCTGCAGTAATGAGGTTATTCTCGCCAACTGAAATGGTAGAAAGCTCATCGTCGAGCACAATAACGCAGCCGTTGTAGCCCTTATCAGAGACAAGGATGTTTGAACCCTTGCCCAAAAGCACCCAATCAACTCGATTAGCTGCAAGTACCTCAAGCACACGCACTAGCGCCGCATGGCTGTGAACGGCAGCAAAAAGCGACGCCTTACCACCAATCCTAAAGGAAGTATGGTGGCTCAGCGGCTCATCTTGCTTGATTGTTGCATCAAGGGCCCCAGAAAGGCTTACATAGGCGTTAAACAAGCTCACGATAGAGGTCCTAGTGGTTCTGAAGACGCTCTTTGAGTGCGCGGATAAACATTGGTCCAATCTGAGTGACGTCACCTGCGCCCTGAGTAATCAGCAGATCTCCTGGTTTAATCGTATCAAGAAGGTCTGCGATAAGATCTCGGCGAGAAGGGATATAACGCACGTCAGAAACAGTATTGGCAGCCTCAACTCTTGAAGAGACGGTCTTGCCCGAGACGCCTGGAATAGGCAGCTCACCTGCGGAGAAGACATCCATGACGCGCAAAACGTCAATGCCGTCAAACGCATGGGCAAACGAATCCGCCAAGTCCTGCGTTCTGCTGTAGCGGTGTGGCTGGAAAACAACAACAACGCGCTTGAAGCCAAGAGGAAGAGCTGCAGACATGGTTGCTGCAATCTCGGTTGGATGGTGGCCGTAATCGTCTACGACGGTAATACCGTTGATGTCGCCTACGTGCGTAAAGCGACGGCGTGCGCCCTTGAACTGCGAAAGCGCTGCTGCGGCCTCCTCAAGATCAAAGCCAAGAGCATCAGCAACGGCAATTGCAGCGGTTGCGTTTGCAACATTGTGCTTACCAGGATTAGCTGGAAGCACCACAGAGATAGTCTGACCAGAAGGAGTCTTGATGGTCAGAGGATTCTCAATACCAGCTTTTCTCTCCTCCTGTGTGCAAACAAAATCGCAGCTTGGATCAAAGCCGTAGGTTACTACGTGCCTACCGGTTGACTGAGCAAGCTCAACGTAATGGGGATTATCGCCGTTGATAACAACAGTTTCTTCCTT
>JAGZWL010000036.1:0-9935 GCA_018378955.1 Atopobium sp.
TACCTGGTGGAACTGGCGCAGACGGCCTTTCTGAGGACGCTCTCCCCTGAACATTGACTCAGCATACCAAAGTTTTGCAGGAGTTCCTCCTTGTGGCACAAAGTTGTGCTCAACGGCAGCACGGACCACACCAGCAGTTCCCTCAGGACGCATAGCCATACGCTGACGAGGCTTAAGACCGGACTCATTGCCGGCAGCCAGCAAATCATCAAGTAGCGCGCCTGAAAAAACGCGGAACATCTCTTTGCGTACTACATCGGTTGACTCACCAATGCCGTGAACAAAGGTGTCTACCTGCTCAAGTGCAGGAGTCTCAATGCGGTCAAAGCCATAAGTACCAAACAGATGGCGGGCAACATCTTGCATATGCTCCCAAGAGCGCATATAGCCGCCGTAAAGATCTTCGGTACCTTGAATTCTCTGACCCATGAATCCTCCTTGTTACAAACATAGATGTTTCTAGTTTACCCATGAGAGACAGCTCTGGCGCAGAAAAGCTTTTATAACTTTTGAAACCTATGAAAAAATCCGATTATTTTCTAGAAAACGTGAAAAAGTGCGTATGTGAGGGTTGCTTTTTAATTCCTACCATTTAGTATGAATTAGCGGATTTTGGGGTATGACAAAAACATCGGTGACATTGGTGTTTGTCTTTGTCACAAAACCGCACTAGCACAAAGGTTTTGCTCGTCCTAGAGCTTCCCAAACTTGCTAGTCACAAACGTATCACGTGCTTGCACGTAGAGATATTTGGAGAGAGATTTATGGCAACTGAGCTACTCCGTGTGAACGGAATTTCCGCAGGTACCGAGGAGAAATCCATCCTGCATTCAATTGATCTGAGCATTGGTGATGGCCAGGCTCACGTTCTGATGGGACCTAACGGCGCAGGTAAATCAACACTTGGCCGCGTCATTATGGGTGATCCTACCTATAAGATTACCGAAGGTTCTCTTATCTTTAACGGCGAGGATGTAACTGAGCTTGCTGCAGATAAACGCTCCCTTGCGGGCATCTTCCTCTCCTACCAGGCACCTGTTGAGGTTCCTGGTGTTCCTCTTTATTCATTCCTGCGTACCATTACACAGATGCGCCCTGAGCTTAAGATGACTGCTCGTCAGTTCCGTCAGCGTCTTGGTCAGATTTCTGATCAGCTTGAGCTTGATCAGGGCTTCTTGATGCGTGAGCTTAACGTTGGCTTCTCTGGTGGCGAGAAGAAAAAGGTTGAGATGCTCCAGCTTCTGCTGCTTCAGCCTAAACTTGCCATTCTCGACGAGACTGACTCCGGCCTGGACGTTGACGCACTCTCCGTTGTTTCAAAGGGTATTCAGGCTTATCGCGAGACCTGTGACGGCTCGCTGCTCATCATTACTCACAACACCCGCATTCTTGAGCGCCTTGAGATTGACCGTACTCACGTTATGGTTAAGGGTCACCTGGTAGCAGACGGCCCTGCTGACCTCATCAATCAGATTGACCACGAGGGCTTTGAGCGTTTTGAGAACCAGTCTGATGAGGGCGGTGCTAACTAGTGAGCGAGAAGAAGCGATCTGAGGTCGCTGACGTAGACCGCTCGCTCTACGACTTCACCAAGTCCGAAGAGGGTTACGAGCGCTACGATGATGGCCTTACGCCAGAAATTGTGCGTGCTATTTCCGAGAAAAAAGAAGAGCCCGAGTGGATGCTCCAGATGAGGTTGTCGGCCCTGGAAACCTATCACCAGCGCCAGATGGCTACCAACTGGGGACCTTCTATTGCAGGTTTGGATTTAAACCACATCTCCACGTATGTCTCGCCAAAGACTCAGCAGGCAAATAGCTGGGACGACGTACCTGAGGATATTAGGGATACCTTTGATCGTCTGGGCATTCCGCAGGCAGAGGCAGAGAGCCTGGCTGGTGTTGGTGCTCAGTACGATTCCGAGATTGTCTATCACAACATGCGTGAGGAAGTTGCTGAGCAGGGCGTTATTTACACCACTATTGAGGATGCTTTGCACGATCCGCAGTGGGAGCCTGTTGTTAAAGAGTACTTTGGCAAGCTGATTCCTCCTTCAGACCACAAGTTTGCGGCTCTGCACTATGCCGTTTGGTCTGGCGGTTCTTTTGTGTATGTGCCTAAGAATGTCACTCTGGATTACCCACTTCAGAGCTACTTTAGGTTGAATGCTCAGGGCGCTGGCCAGTTTGAGCACACACTTATTATTGTTGAGGAAGGCGCTGACCTGCACTTTATTGAGGGTTGTTCCGCACCTAAGTACTACGCAGCAAACCTCCACGCAGGAGCTGTTGAGCTCTTTGTTAAGGATGGGGCACGTCTGCGTTACTCGACCATCGAAAACTGGTCCAAGAACATGTACAACCTCAACACCAAGCGCGCCATCATTGGCAGCAATGCAAAGATGGAGTGGGTCTCGGGCTCTTTTGGTAGCCACGTTTCCTACCTCTACCCTTCTACCATCATGAACGGCGATTCTTCTAACTGCGAATTTACCGGTATTACGTTTGCAGGAGCTACGCAGGACCTGGATACAGGCTGCAAGGTTATTATCAACGGCTCCAACAACTCGGCAAACGTTGACACCAAGTCCATCTCCAAGGATGGCGGCGTCAATACTTTCCGCTCAGCCGTGACCGTTGGTCGTAAGGCAGAAAACGCCCGCGTGGCGTTCTCTTGCCAGTCCCTGATGCTGGATAACATCAGCCGTTCCGACACCATCCCAGAGATGGATGTCCGCAATGCAACTGCTCAGATTGGCCACGAGGCAACTATTGGCCGTATTTCTGACGACACCGTTTTGTACCTGATGAGCCGCGGCTGCTCTGAGGCTGAGGCTCGTACCATGGTAGTCAACGGATTTGCAAACCCTGTCTCAAAGGAGCTCCCTATGGAGTATGCCGTTGAGATGAACAATCTAATCAAACTTGAGATGGAAGGAGCGATTGGCTAATGGATAACGTTTTGATTAATCGCGCCAACGTTCCTGCAGCTCAGACATGGAACCGTCTACGCGCTAACTCACTGTCAGTTTCCGTTCCTAATCACGCTGATGCAGGCAAAGTATACCTGCCTCTGCCTCGCCTTTTTGAGCGTATTGAGTGTGGAATGGGCCAGGAGGTTACTGACTACGTAGAGTCACAGGCATTCAAGTCCGATTTCTACAATGTTCCCGCTCATACCAAGCGAGAAGAGCCTATTGTTGTTGCTGTTTCCGCAGCTCAAAACCAGTGTGCTAACACCGGCGTTATCGTACGTGAAGGCGCTGAGGCTACGGTAGTTATCGCCGCTTTAGCAGGCGATGCGAGCGACGTCGACGACGCGGCTGCAAGCGGCGACGCGAGCGCTGGCGACGTAAACGCTAGCGACGCGCTCCCAACAAGCGCTGCGCTCACCCGCATTGTGGTTGAGGATGGCGCAAAGCTGCACCTCATTGAGATGCTTGGTGTCAACGAGGGCCAGCAGCACCTTGAGAGCGTTGGACTTGAGATTCACCAGGACGCGGCTGTTGACGTTAAGCAGTACGCTCTGGGTGGATCAACCATCGGTCTTGGACTCACCGCTAACTTAGTTGGCGCTCGAGCTCGCCTTGACCTCAATAATCGCTATCACGCTACTCACGAAGAGACGCTTGATATCAATCACCTGGTACGCATGCGTGGTACCTCTACGCGCGCGCAGCTCACCGAGTCTGGCGTCCTTAACGAGGCAGCTAAGAAGACGCTTCGCGCAACCATCGATCTTGTCCGCGGCGCAAAAGATGCCCAGGGCAACGAGATTGAAACGGTCATGATTCTTGGTGACGACGTTGTCAACAAGACCATGCCTGTTATTCTCTGCGATGAGGACGATGTTGCTGGTAACCACGGAGCTACCATCGGATCCGTCTCCCCTGAGCAGCTTGATTACCTTGCAGCTCGAGGACTTTCTCACCAGGCTGCTGAGCAGATGTTTATACGCGCTCTTTTTGAAGACGCCATCATCAACGCGCCTGAGGAGATTTCCCACCGCGTGGCTGTTGAGCGTTGCGAGGCTGAGCTGGGCGCAGAAATTGCTCACGACTATGACGAAGCTGCAGCTAGTGACGATGCAGCTGGCAACTCCCTGGCTGCCAGTGATGGCAGGGATTCCGACGCTGAAGTCGATTCCAGCAAAGGTGGTGTCGCGTAATGACCGACGCAGAAGTTGCTCAGATTACCGATAACCCTTACAAGGCAGATTTTCCAATTCTGGCAGCAAACCCCGAGGTAGCTTACTTGGACAGCGCTGCTACTTCTCAGCGTCCCCGCGCGGTTATTGAGGCGCAGTCTGGCTTCTACGAGACCATGAACGCAAACGCGCTGCGCGGATTGTACCGTTGGAGCGTGGAAGCAACCGCAGCTATCGAGGGTGCTCGTGCTTCAATTGCAAAGTTCATTGGCGCTGTCGATAAAAACGGCAAACCAGAAAGCCAGCAGATTATCTTTACGCGCAACACTTCTGAGGCGCTTAATCTGGTTGCTTCAAGCCTTGGCCGCTATGCACTCAAGCCAGGCGATGACGTGGTCATTTCCATTATGGAACACCACTCCAATATCATCCCATGGCAGCAAATTTGTAAAGCTACCGGCGCTAACCTGGTGTACCTGCGCATGAATTCGCAGTACCAGATTACACCCGAAGAGATTGCGTCAAAGATTACCGAGCGCGCCAAAATTGTGTCTGTCACGCATGTTTCTAACGTGCTGGGCACTCGCAATGACATCAAGGCCATTGCCAAACGCGCACACACTATGGGCGCCTACATGGTTGTTGATGCCGCCCAATCCGCACCTCACATCCCTATTGACGTGCATGATCTTGACTGCGACCTGTTGGCCTTCTCGGCACACAAGATGTGCGGACCTATGGGTATTGGCGTGCTCTGGGGCCGCGCCGAGCTGCTTGATGCCATGCCACCGTTCCTTACCGGCGGCGAGATGATTGATTCCGTCACCGAAACCAGCGCTGTTTGGGCTCCTGTTCCCGAGAAGTTTGAGGCAGGAACGCAGGACGCCGCAGGTATCTATGCTACCGGCGCCGCTGTCGAATACCTCAACGGCTTGGACATGGCAAAAATCGAGAAGCGAGAAGAACTTCTCGCCAGGTACTTGGTACAGCAACTGTGCACGCTGGACTTTGTAGATATCGTTGGCTCTAAGCTGGGACAAAACCACGTGGGCGCTGTGGCGTTTAACGTGCGCGGCGTTCATCCACACGACGTCTCGAGCATCCTAGACATGAATAACGTTTGCATTCGCGCTGGTCATCACTGCGCCGAGCCGCTTCTGATTGAGTTGCACGAGTCCAGCACCTGCCGCGCATCCGTTGCGTTCTACAACGATAAACACGACATTGACCAGCTCGTCGAGGGTCTTAACCAGGTATGGAAGATCTTTGGCAGCGCGGTCAGTAACAAATAAAACAAGGAGTTGAAATAAGTGGCAGCAAACGACCTGTATAACGCTGAGTTTATGGACCACGTTTCTCACCCCGATTACAAATACCAGATGGATAATCCAACCGTCTCCCACGAGGGCGTTAACCCTTCTTGTGGCGATGAGCTCACGTTTTCCGTGCGCATAGAGGGCGGCAAAATTGCCGAGGCTGCTTTTGTGGGCAGCGGATGCGCAATCTCTCAGGCATCGGCCGACATCATGAGCGATCTGATGATTGACCGCACCCCAGAAGAGGCCATTGAGCTCTGCAAACTCTTTGGACGCATGATTCGCGGAGAAGAGACCGACGAGGCCGCGCTTGACCAGCTGGAAGATGCCAACATTCTGCACGACATCGCTCACATGCCCGCACGCGTTAAGTGCGCCGAGCTGGCATGGCATACGCTCGAGGAGATGCTTGAGGCTCACAACAGCGGTTCTGCCGCTGTCGGTGCGTCTACCACCGAGGACGGCACCGAGAGCAAGCACGCCGAGGACGGCGAGTAGCCGTGGCTGGAATGTTCTCTACAAAGGGAATGTACGCACTCCGCGCAATGGCTGACCTGGCTGTTCACGAGGGATGGGTCTCGCTGGGAGACGTTTCCGAGCGCCAGAACATCTCGCGCAAGTACCTTGAGCAGGTCATTGCCCTGATGCACAAGGCTGGATACGTCGAGAGCCTGCGCGGAAAGGGCGGCGGCTATCGACTCACGCGCAAGCCCGAGGACTACACGCTGGGTGAGATTCTTCGCGCAGCCGAAGGCAATCTTGCTCCCGCTAGCTGCTTGAACTGCACAAACACCACCCTCTGTCCTCAGATGGAGTCCTGCACCACCATCAACATTTGGCGTGACCTTGGCCGCATGACCTCCAGTTTTCTGGACAGCAAGACGCTCGCGGACATCGCCCAAAACGAAGGCAACATGCACATCTCCCCCGCCGACAACCCTACCGCTGAGTAAGCGTTTAAGCTGCGGTTTTATTGTCGTGTGCGGCGGGGCTTCATGACAAGAGGGCTCTGAAGTGCACCGGGTTTCTCGCGAGAAGGGCGCACGGGCAGCGCGCTTCCTGTGTACTGAATGCGCGCTGGATGTGTGCCGAGTGCGAGCCTGATTTCTGCAAAGAATCTGTAAATTTTGCCTAAGAACATCAAAGAATCTGTGGATTTGCCTGATTTCATCAAAGAATCTGTGTCAGATTTACAGATTCTTTGTACTTTTCAGGCAACTTAAAAGAGTCACAGGCTCGCTTGTCCTGAATTTAGCAGAGCTTTTCTAGTTCACTCCACAATTTGATTCTTTTAGCTCTTTCCATTTTTCTGCGATCAGATGATGTGTGTCTTCTTGGAATATCAAGTTGATTTCTAATTGAATTAAACATGTTATCCATAAAAACGATGTCATCATACTCAGCTTTTCCAATAACAAATTCCATTATTCCAGCTGAAACGAGTTCGTTATTACGCCGATAGTCGCGCGTTGAAACCTCTGCTAATTCATGTACGGCTCCATTGTATTCAATGACTGCTTGTCTATTTGTGTCTGCATCGTAGTTACCCTTTGAAAGCAATAGATCGATAGCCCTTGTTTTCTCTGTAAGTATTCTGCTCTTTAATTGCTGAATCCTTACTTCCTTATTTAGCTCAACCTTAGGAATTGCATAACCACCTGCGGACACAGGAAGCGAAGCGCGAAGAGCAAGTTTGACTTCCATTGGAGAAGCAGCATTATCAAAAGAATACGATGATGCTAATCTTGCATTTCTTATTCCGTTACATCTAGAAACTGAGGATAAATAACGCTCAAAGTCTACCTTTTGAAAAACTGGATCATACCAATTAGATCTCAATTCAGAGGTAGATGGGTCGATAACATACCTACCTTGGAATTCTGAAATTAGCATCACTGTTTCTAGTAACGTTTGTTCTTGGGCCATTTCAATCATGAGTTCAAAAGGTGACGCCACTTTAATCGCTGATGTACCAAGACTCAACTCCATACACGGAGTTTGTGCAAAATGAGACGAAGTGTGAAATTTTATTCTGCTCGATTGGTGGGTATTTTTCTTCTCGTCAACTACCAACTCAATTGGCTCAGTCAGCATTATTCCTAAGCTAGAAAATACCTTCTCCTTGATTTGACCAAGCTCCAAAGTTAAAAACTCTGTATGAATTCCGGTACTCGAAGAGTCATGGTGAATCAATCCGTGACCCTTAATTCTCATAGCACGGAATAATTGTAGAGCGGTTGTATGTGATAGATAAAATTCCATGAATACATAGTATTTTCTTAAGAAAAACTTGCAACTTATGTCGCTGATTGTAAATAAGTGACATTTCTTGTAAAACTGCAGGTCAGGCAAATTTGTCAGAAAATCATTGCCACTAAATGTCCAGCTAGCAGTGTTAGACCTTCCCTGCGACGTATTCTTGGTCAAATTTTGGTCAAATTCAATTTGCGTTAAATTCGCAATTTTCATTTCTGCTGTACGAATGTACTGAGGCGAGAAGATCCAGTTTTCCTTGTACAAAAATTGCCTAAAAAGTTAAAAGAATCTGTAAAATGGCCACAGAATCTTTGACAAAATCAGGCAAATCCACAGATTCTTTGCCAAGTTTAGGCAAAATATACCGAATCTTTTCACTTTTCAGGCACGTGATTACCCATCTTTTGGATCACCCAGCGCCTTAAGCGCGTCTTGCGCACTTATCGCACCCGCATCTCGCGAGAAGAACGTACTAGGCGCACGTCTTTCGCACATGCTAGCCTAACAAAAAACGGACCTGGAGAAAATCCAGGTCCGTTGTTTTAACTAGCTGCGAGCGTGCGACGCTTCGATGCGCGCCCAGCGTATGCTGCAGGTTAGTTCCAAGCCTTACCGTCGGAACCAAACTCGCGGATGAGCTCCTTGGTGCGCTCGACAATTGCCTCGCGACCAGGCTTCAGAAGCTTACGAGGATCGTAGCCCTTGCCGTTGTCAACAAGGCCAGCCTCAACGTACTTCTTGGTTGCCTCAGCAAAGACAAGCTGAAGATCGGTGTTGACATTGATCTTGGAAATGCCCATAGAGATAGCCTTCTGAACCTGCTCTACAGGAATGCCGGTGCCACCGTGAAGAACAAGTGGAAGATCGCCAACGCGCTCCTTGATAGCCTTGAGCTGGTCGAAGGAGAGGCCCTCCCAGTTAGCTGGATAGATACCATGAATGTTGCCGATGCCGCATGCAAGGAAGTCAACGCCCAGGTCAGCAATCTTTGCGCACTGCTCAGGATCAGCAAGCTCGCCCTTAGCGGTAACGCCGTCCTCGGTGCCGCCGATGCCGCCGACCTCAGCCTCAACAGAAATACCCTTTGCGTGAGCTGCCTTTACGACCTCTTCGGTGCGCTTAAGGTTGGTCTCAAAATCAGGCTCGTGAGAACCATCGTACATAATGGAAGTAAATCCAGCCTCGATGCACTTGAATGCATCCTCGTATGAACCGTGGTCAAGGTGAAGAGCAACTGGAACAGTGATGTTCTTGTCCTCAACAAGACGACGAACCATGTCTGCAACAACGCGGTAGCTTACCTGCCACTTTGCTGCGCCGCTGGTGCACTGAATGATGACAGGAGACTGAAGCTCTTCTGCTGCATCAAGGATTGCTGCGGTCCACTCAAGGTTGTTCTCGTTGAATGCGCCGATGCCATAGTGACCCTTCTCGGCACTCTGGAGCATGGCTTTTGCGCTTACAAGCATGCTAAACCTCCGTTTGACGGAAAACTGATACATATAAATGATACCTTGTTTCATCACCTTTGATACGGTCGTTTTTAACAAATACATGGCGAGAAACACGCGCATAAGAAAATCGCTTAGTTACTCACAGAACTTCTCGCCATTTCCGACACTGAAGTTGTATGTTGGATGAAACTTACTGCCCTCTGATGTTGCGATTTAGCGACGAAACATTACATCTTCACAAAAATGAGGTAGGCTATCAGTTCGAAGAAAGGAGCATCTTGTGAGCTATAAGCACTTTGATGCAGACAAAACTCGATTAGCTTCGCCTGCTCAGCCTACAGATGAGGCAACAAACGAGAAGCCCAGCCTTCTTAAGGACGTCTCAATTACCCAAATTTTGGCAACATCGCTTGCCGCGGTGACTGCGTTTGTACTGTCAAACCAGATTGGTATTGCAGGCTCGATTATCGGCGTGGCCGTTGGTGCCGCCGCCTCGGCGCTTGCTTCGCAGATTTACCAGAACGTTATCAGGCGCTCCACGCATAAGTTCCGCGCTAGCGACAACGATGAATATAACCAGCAGGCATATCCAAACAGCAGCCAAACAACGCTTGAAGGCACACAATATATGCCTCGAGCACAATATGCACCTTCCCGCGATTATTATCCCAACGCTGACTCTGGTACAGGGCAGTCGTCGCAGGTAAATCGCACGCCAACGCTGTCTCGCAAGCGTGTAAGAGCGCTGACTATCGTGACCATT
>JAGZWL010000037.1:0-9904 GCA_018378955.1 Atopobium sp.
AGAATGCGTGGTGGAGAATAGGGGGATCGAACCCCTGACCTCATGACTGCCAGTCATGCGCTCTCCCAGCTGAGCTAATTCCCCGAACGTGGTGCGGGAAATACTATAGCAAACCAAAGCTCTGTTTTTCTCGACAATTTTCTAATTGGTTGTATATTTTAAAGCTCGCGCTCTGGAAGGATCTTCTCTGCCAACCAAGAGGCAACTTCATCAAGGGCAACCTCAAAGCGCTCGCCGGTAGCACGCTCTTTGACTTCTGCGATACCGTTTGCAACGCCCTTCTTGCCCACAATAACCTGCCATGGGAAGCCAATAAGATCTGCGTCTGCAAACTTAACACCAGGACGCTCTGCACGATCATCAACAACAGTCTCAAGACCAGCAGCAACGCAAGCGTCAGCTACAGAACCTGCTGCATCCCAAATCTCTGGGTCTTTGTCAGAGAGACAAAGAACAGAAACCTCATAAGGAGCAACAGAGACTGGCCACTTGATGCCCTTCTCGTCATTGTATTGCTCAACAACAGCAGCAAGCAGCCTGGAAACACCAATGCCGTAGCAGCCCATAACCAGAGGCTTATCCTCGCCGTTTTCGTCGGTGAAGGTGGCGTTAAGGGCCGAAGAGTACTTGGTGCCAAGCTGGAAGACCTGGCCAACCTCAATACCGCGAGCGGCATGCAGAGGAAGGCCACACTCAGGACAAATATCGCCCTCCTGAGAAGTGACAAGGTCTTTCCACTCGTTAATCTCAAAGTCACGACCAAGCTCAACGTGATCAAGGTGATAATCTGCCTTGTTAGCGCCACAGAGCCACCACTGAGTATCCTCAAGAGAGAGATCTCCAATAACGCGAATGCCCTCAGGTAGACCAACAGGTCCAATGAAGCCCTTGATGAGGCCATACTCTTCAAGCTCTTCATCGGTCATCATGTGATAGTCACCAAAGACGTGCTCAGCTTTGACCTCATTAAGCTCATGAGTACCTGGAACAAAGCACACAACTGGCTTACCGTTTCCGTCAACAAGAGCTAGAGCCTTACGAGTTGCTGCAGGTGAAACGTGAAGGAACTCAGCAACATCATCAATGGAGCCAATACCAGGTGTGTGAATCTCACACATCTTGCCAGACTCACGCTCTTCTACGTTGATCTTTGCAGCCGCTGCCTCAGTATCTGCAGCATAGCCGCAATCGCAGTAGACTAGGCTTGCCTCGCCAGCCTCTGCCAGCGCCATAAACTCAACAGAGGTGTCTCCACCAATCTGACCAGAGTCTGCAACTACCTGCAGAGCCTTAAGACGTGTGCGGTCACAAACGTTCTGGTAAGCAACCTTCTCCTGGTCATAGCATTCTTGCAGCGACTCTTGATTTGCCGAGAAGGAATAGCCGTCTTTCATAATGAACTCACGACCACGCATAAGACCAAAGCGTGGACGACGCTCGTCACGGAACTTATCCTGAATCTGATAAAGCGTTACAGGAAGCTGCTTATAGCTCTTGAGCTCATTTCTAATGAGGTCTGTAAAGGTCTCCTCGTGAGTTGGGCCAAGAGCAAACTGACGATCATGACGGTCATGCATACGCATGAGCTCATCACCATAGACGTCCCAACGACCAGACTCCTCCCAGAGCTCAGCGGGGGTCATAATAGGAACAAGAATCTCCTGAGCACCAATACCGTCCATCTCATCGCGAATGATGGCCTCTATCTTTAAAAGAGAGCGCCATGCAAGTGGCAGATAAGAGTAAAGACCTGCAGCGGTCTTTCTGATCATGCCAGCACGAAGGAGCAGGCGGTGACTTGCAAGTACGGCCTCAGCTGGGTCTTCTTTGAGCGTTGGAGCATACAAAGAAGACATGCGCATCCAGTGCTTCAAGGTAGTTTCCTTTCAATATGAAGTAATACGTATAGTTTACTTATTTTTTGCCAAAACGATTCTCTATTTCGGCGAATAACTCATCAACAATCTTATCTTCAGGCACTTTTCTAATAGGATTGCCGTTTTCAAACAACACTGCCTGACCTTTGCCACAGGCAACGCCAAGGTCAACGCCCCTAGCCTCACCAGGTCCGTTAACAACACATCCCATGACTGCTACAGAAATTGGAGCACGAACGCCATCCAGGCGCTTGGTAACTTCTTCTGCAATAGGAATCATGTCCACGCCACACCTGCCACAGGTGGGGCAACTCACCAGCTCTGGTTTAATGCGACGCATACCAAGAGCCGCAAGAAGTTCCCACGCTACGTGGACTTCTTCTACGGGATCGGCCGTTAGAGAAAGACGCATGGTATCGCCAATACCGCTCTCAAGCAAAATGCCCACCGCAGCAGAATTCTTTACCGTTCCCTGCCTCAAAGCACCGGCTTCAGTAACGCCTACATGCAGAGGAATCTGTGGAAGCTCCTTGGAAAGCGCTCGATATACCGCAAGTGTAGTGGGAACATCGTGAGCTTTTGCAGACAAGACAATATCGTCAAAACCGCGAGAAGAGAAATGCTCTACAAAAGACTTTGACGACGCCACGAGTTTCTCGACAAGGGTCATATCATTTCTTGTATCAAATTCTTTAGCAAGAGAGCCTGCGTTAACGCCAATTCTAATGGGAATATGTGCCTCTTTAGCTGCCTCAATGACAGCATCAACACGCTCCATAGAACCAATGTTTCCTGGATTAATACGGAGCGCTGCCGCACCTCGCTTTGCAGCTTCAAGCGCCAGCTTATAGTCAAAGTGAATATCGGCAACAACAGGAAGTGGCGAGTATTTGCAAATCTCTTCAAAGCCATCGAGGGCCTTTGCGTCTGGAATTGCCACACGGATAATCTCGCAACCAGCTTCTGCAAGCTCTTTGATCTGATGGAGCGTGGCATCTGGATCATCAGTTTTGGTGGTGCACATGGACTGAACAGAAACGGGAGCACCTCCGCCAACCTGGACGGATCCAACCATGACGGGATGAGTTTTTGTGCGAGCAATCTCAGACATAAAATCAGCTACCTAAACAGCAAATGAAGAATATCGTTTCTCAGTGCAACAACAAAGACAAACAGGAAAAACGCTAGTCCAATGTAGGACAAAATGTTTTGAACTTTGATAGACAGAGGCTTTCTGATAATCACCTGAATTACCTCAATCAGAATCTTTCCACCGTCAAGAGGTGGAATAGGTAAAAGATTCATGAATCCAAGTGACATAGAAATAGCTGCTACCAGCATAATAAGAGTCGAGAAACCCTCTGCAGCAGCTTCTGATGCCATTACAGAAATTCCTACAACAGAAGACGACTGGTTAAGAACTTCCATAGTCTGCGTTGGTATGAGCAGTCTGAGTGCAAACTGGCCAACCTGCGCGGCATACGATACAGCTGCAGCTGATGCGTCAATAAACGAGAAATGATAGGTGGTCATGACAGGTGTCACGCCGATGATTTTATCGTCAGGGCGCAAAACTGGTTTAATGGTAGTTTCAAGCTGAATGCCATTGCGCTCATACGTGACAGGGATATCCTTGCCTCCATTGGACATTGCATCCTTGATAGCAGCAGTAAGGTCTTCCCAGGTATGAACCTCTACCTTGTTAAAGGTAAGAATAGTGTCTCCGGCAGTAAGGCCTGAAATAGCAGCAAGAGAGCCAGATTCAACGGATCCAAGCTGAGCCTTGTTTTGAGCTGCAGGAACGCCAACAAACATCAAAGAGCCAACCACCAACACAAAGGCCAGCGCAATGTTGACCAATGGTCCGCCCAAGATCATGAGCAGGCGCTTGGGAACATTTACACCAACATACGTATGAGCCTTTTCTTGAGCAAAGAAATCATCAGCGGACAGCTGTGGAACACGAGGCTCCCCTGCTGCTGTAGAGCCTTCAAGCTCAAAGTTGTGGCCACGATCATACTCACAGCGAAGCTCAGCATCTCTCGCAAGCGTCTGGAACGTGGTGTGCGCTAGCTCGTCTGACTCTTTGACAAGCTCAATAGAGCCCCAATCTGCAAGGGTGTACAGCAGATTGTAGGCGCGCTCATCCTCACAGTTAAGTTTTGCTGCAAGAGCACCAACCTCAAGTGAACCCGACTCTTGAACGCTCATCAGAGCTTGTGGAAGCAGCTCATCTAGCTCACCTTCCATACCGCAGATGCGCGTATAGCCACCAAAAAGAAGTGGCGTTACACCAACCTCAGTACCGTATTTTTTGCTCTTATGAGAAAGCTTGTACTTAAACGGCATGCCCAAGAAGAACTCAGTTACACGGACACCACACAGGCGAGCCATACCGTAATGACCAGCCTCGTGAACAAATACAAGGAGCGAGAGGACCAAGAGTCCCCAAAAAATTGGTGAAAGAATAGCTAACAAATTCACAAAATTCCTATCCCACAAAAGAACGGGCTAAAGCTCGTGCCTCTGCGTCTACAAGCGTCAATTGTTGAAGGTCTTCTACCCTTTGAACTTCAGAGGCATTCATAGTCTCTGCAACAATGCGCTCGATATCAAGAAATGAACATCTTCCTCGTCTGAATGCATGGTTAGCAACTTCATTAGCTGCATTCATAATGCAAGGAAGCGTTCCGCCAACAGTTCCTGCATGACGAGCAAGAGCTAGGCATCCAAAGGTTTTCTCGTCAGCATAATCGCCTGTGAGAGGAGTGGTTTCTTGCCACTCAACCGGCTGAGCAATTGCTGGCCAACGATGTGGATAGCTCAGCGCAAACTGGATAGGCAGCCTCATATCAGAGGCTCCGAGCTGCGCTTTAACAGAGCCGTCAACAAACTCAACCATAGAGTGAATGCGACTCTGGCGATGTACCAACACCTCAAGCTTATCCATAGGAGTGTCAAAGAGGTGATGAGCTTCAATGAGCTCAAGACCCTTATTCATGAGCGTGGCGCAATCGATGGTAATCTTGGCACCCATCTTCCAGGTTGGATGTGCCAAGGCGTCGTCGGCCGAAACGTGTTTGAGCTGCTTGCGAGAATATCCGAAGAACGGACCACCAGAGCAGGTCAGCCAAATCCTCTGGATATCAGCAGGGTTCTCGCCAATAAGGCACTGGAAGATGGCGCTGTGCTCAGAATCAACGGGGATGAGCTGACCAGGCTTGACCAGAGGCATCAGGAGGTCTCCGCCAACAACAATTGATTCCTTGTTAGCGTAAGCCAGCACTTTGCCAGCCTTCACAGCGGCCAGACCAGCGTAAATGCCAGCCTCTCCCACTACTGCATTGACTACGCAGTCAACCTCATCCAGCTCAGCAAGCGCCTGAACGGCCTCAGGGCCAAAGCTTACTTCGCAGCCTTGAGGCAAGCTGTCGAGAAGAGCATTGCCCTTGACACTTGCATCGGCAAAAGCAACGTATTTGCAGTTGAACTCAGCTGCTACCTTCACGGCAAACTCAACCGACGACCTCACCGCAAGGGCAACTACCTCCACCTTTTGCGGGAAATGACGGCATACATCAAGCGTTTGCATACCCACCGAGCCCGAAGCTCCGAGGACAGCAACACGCAGAGGCTCATGCCTTACAGCACGAGACGCGGTATCTTCAAAAATGCTCAAAACCTATGCTCCAAACGGCAGCGCAATAGGTAGCTTGACCTGGCTAAAGAGCACGGCAAGCTGGAAGAGAAGAAACGCCGCCATAGTTCCAAAAATCATCGAATCGGTTCTATCAAGTAGGCCACCATGACCAGGCATAATTGAACCAGAATCCTTGAGGCCCACTCCTCGCTTAATGCGAGACTCAAAGAGGTCTCCAACAACAGAGAAGATGCCTTCTGTTACGCCAAAGAGCAGCGCAAATAGTGGATTCATATCAATTGCGCCAAACACAGCAATCAAGAACCACACCAGCATTGATCCAAGAAGACCACCAAAGAAGCCTTCCCAGCTCTTATTAGGAGAAATTCTTGGTGCCAGTTTATGTTTGCCAAATTTGGATCCAAACAAATACGCAAATGAATCGTTAGCCCACACAGAGAGCATGACAGCAAGCGTAATCCAAGGAATAGAAAAACTTGGCTCTGTGGACCTTAGAAGCACTACCGTTGAAAGTGAAAGCGAGGTATACAGTGGTCCAAAGGCCGTAACCGCCACGTCTGCAAGGTTTGCTCGCGGTGTTAAAACATACCAAAGTCCGCAAAGAATAATCAAAAGCAGAGAAAATACCAGCGGAAAGACGTGACCAAAATACGCAATTATGGGAAAAACAAGCGAGAAGACAAGGCCAAGAGGCTCGTTTGGCATACGTCCGCCCATACGGCAAATATGGAAGAACTCAGAGCAGCAGAGCCATGCCATGCCTGCAATCAAAACAATAGTTGCTTCTTTGCCCACAAACAGAGCAGCAAGCACAATAGCTGCATAAACTACGCCAGACAGAGTCCTGGTCAAAAGCTTCTCGGTAACGCCACGAACTCGTTGACCCATAAGGTTACCAGCGGCTCGTTGCAGCTCTTTAAGTGAGCGACGAATCTCCAGCTTTTCAATCTGTCTATCAATTCCAACGCTACCTGTTTCTTCAGGATTAGGCTGAGCATCAGCATCAATCCTAGAGGTAGGCCTTCTGGAATCGCGCGTATTGTCCACCACTATTTCACTCCTCCGAATCGCCTTTCGCGACCCTGATAGTCCTTAATGGCGCGCAAAAAATCCCACTTAGAGAAGTCAGGCCAGTAAGTTTGCGTAACATACAGCTCCGAGTAAGCCAGCTGCCATAGCAAATAGTTAGAAAGCCTCAGCTCTCCTGACGTGCGAATCAATAGGTCTGGATTAGGAAGTCCTGCTGTATAGAGGTTCTTCTCAAGGTCTGCTGGAGTCACCGAGTCAGCAGACACGCTACCCTCAACAATTTGGTTGGCGAGAAGAACAGCTGCCCTGGTCAGCTCCGCGCGGGAGCCATAATTGACCGCAAGCGCAAACGTCATACCAGTGTTTTGTGCAGTCTCATCAAGTCCGCGCTGGAAGGTCTTGTGGGTCTTCTCTGGCAAAGCCTCAAGGTCACCAAAGAAACGCAGCTTTACGTTTTCTTGATGGAACAGCGGAAGCTCTTTGAGCAGCGTCTCTGCAAACAGACGCATGAGCAAATCAACCTCACGCTGAGGGCGTTTCCAGTTTTCTGTAGAGAACGCATAAACTGACAGAACGTCCAATCCAAGGCGCACGCTTGTAGTAACAGCCTCGCGCAAAGAAAGAACACCAGCCTTATGACCTTCGGTTCTGTCAAGTCCGCGAGCTGTAGCCCATCTGCCGTTTCCATCCATAATGATGGAAACATGAGACGGAATACTTTCTAAATTGATATCAGAAAGACTGATATCTTCTGGTGCGTCAGAGAAATACTGGACGAGTTTGTCTGTATCAAACTGCACTTAAATCTCCATGATTTCTGAAGTCTTGGTCTTAAGAAGAGACTCAATCTGTGCAATATAGGTATCAGTCAGCTTCTGAATACCGTTCTTCTCGCGCTTCTGATCGTCCTCAGATAGCTCCTCATCGCGCTCAATCTTGCCGTTAACGTCACGACGAACGTTACGGACAGCTACGCGAGCCTCCTCAGCAATCTGAGAGCACTCTTTAGCAAGCTCACGGCGACGCTCCTCAGTTGGCATTGGGAAAGGAAGCCTAATAGCGGAGCCGTCATTGGATGGAGTAATGCCAAGGTCAGAAGTCTCAATGGCCTTCTCGATGCTCTTAAGAGCGGTCTTATCCCATGGCTCTACAAGCAGCATAGATGCCTCTGGAACCTTGATAGCTGCAAGCTGGGAAATTGGGGTTGGCTGGCCATAGTAGTCTACCTTGATGTGATCAAGCGCATGTGGATTTGCGCGACCAGTACGGACGCGGCCAAAGTTATTCTTAAGTGCCTCGATGCACTTCTCCATAGACTGCTTAGCTTTATCAGAATGAACGCTCATTAGTCCTCCTCAACGACAGTGGTACCGACTTCTTCTCCGGAAATTGCCTTCATGAAAACGCCTTCAGACTGCATGTCAAATACAAGAATTGGCATCTTATTGTCTTTGCACAGCGCAATTGCTGCAGCGTCCATAACCTTAAGTTCTTTGGCGAGAACATCTTTGTAGGTGACAGTGTCAAATTTAACTGCATCTGCATGAGTAACTGGATCGCAGTCGTAAATACCATCTACCTTTGTTGCCTTCATGAGAGCCTCTGCGCCAATCTCGCAAGCGCGAAGAGCTGCAGCAGTATCAGTAGTGAAGTAAGGGTTACCGGTACCTGCAGCAAAGATGACAATACGACCCTTCTCAAGGTGTCTAATAGCACGACGGCGAATATAAGGCTCTGCAACCTGAGCCATGGAAATTGCACTCATAACACGGCAATCCATGCCATTGCGCTCAAAACAATCCTGGAGTGAGAGAGCGTTGATTACTGTTGCAAGCATGCCCATATTATCGCCCTGGGCACGATCCATGCCAGCAGCTGCCTGAGAAACGCCTCTAAAGATGTTTCCACCGCCAACAACAATGGCAACCTGAACGCCAGACTCCCAAACAGGCTTAATTTCTTTAGCAAGCATTTCTGGAATTGAAGGGTCAATACCAAAGGATTGCTCACCCATCAATGCTTCACCAGAAAGCTTTAAAAGTACTCTTTTGTATTTAGCTGAAGACAAAGCTTCCTCGCTCTCTCCGTTTGCCATAGTTGTAATAATTTTAACAAACGACACCGTAAGTTTTGCAGGAATCGCGTTAAAAAAAGAGCCGGTTGAAGACAACCGGCTCAAAATAATTGAAGTAAAAAGTCTTACTCTTCACCAAAAGCAAAACGCACGAAGCTGACAATCTTAACCTCGTCGTCAACCTTCTTGGAGAGCAGCTTTGCGTACTCAGAAATGGTCATATCTGGGTCCTTAACAAATGCCTGCTCAGTAAGGACGTACTCCTTGTAGTACTTCTCGAGACGACCATAAGCCATCTTCTCCTGAATAGCCTCAGGCTTGCCGGACTCAGCAGCCTGTGCCTTATAGATGGAGAGCTCGTGATCAACGATGTCCTGTGGAACATCCTCACGGCGAGCAGCAACTGGAGCAGCTGCAGCTACCTGCATTGCAACGTCGTGTGCAAAGTTCTTGAAGTCCTGAGACTCAGCGGTCTCTGGCTTGTTGAACTCAAAGGTAACAATGTCAGCAAGCTTGCCACCAAGGTGGATGTAGCTAGCAAGTGCGCCGTTTGCAGCCTCAACACGCTGGAAACGAAGAACACGCATGTTCTCGCCGATGTTGTGAATCTTATCGGTGATTGCCTCGTCAACGGTCTCGTCGCCAAGCTTAGCAGCCTTGAGCTCCTCAACGTCAGCTGGGTTGCTCTCAACAACAACTGCAGCAAGATCGCCAGCAAAGCCGGTGAACTGTGGGTTAGTACCAACAAAGTCAGTCTCGCAGGAGAGCTCGAGGATTGCGCCGGTTTTGCCGTCTGGGCTAATGAAAGTTGCAATAGTGCCCTCGTTGGTGTCACGACCAGCACGCTTAACTGCCTTAGCAACGCCCATAGTACGAAGAATATCTACTGCCTTCTCAATATCGCCCTCAGCCTCGACGAGTGCCTTCTTGCACTCCATCATAGGAGAGCTGGTCATATCACGAAGCTGCTTAACAAGTGCTGCGGTAATTTCTGCCATGTTTTCCTCCCAAAAATCTACTGAATAACTAAATTATTTGACCCGTTGCTAAGAGTTACTCAGCAGCTGGGGTCTCGGACTCAGCGCCCATCTCTTCAGCAGAAATCTGCTCCTTGCCGCTACCTGCAAGAATTGCGTCTGCAGCAAGCTGGCACATAAGAGAAATGGAACGAATAGCATCGTCATTTGCAGGAATGCCGTAATCAACAACATCTGGATCAGAGTTGGTGTCAAGCAGGGAGACAACTGGAATGTATATATATAT